>NZ_JANSJH010000047.1:17938-19265 GCF_047462495.1 Synechococcus sp. H55.2
GGGATCCTCTTTGGAGCCAGCACCCGCAACGCCGATCTGTCCAGGCAATTCCTGGCCCAAGTGCGGCAACAGGCAGAGGCGGAAGGGGCCAACTTCGAGCAGCGCCAGGAGCAAGGGGTGACTCTCTACGTGCAAACCAATGGGGAGCCGGGCGAACGGTGGGTGACTGCGGAGTTTGGCAACCGCTTCGTGGCCCTGGCCAACGATCCCAAGGTGATGGAGCAGGCAATTGCTGTCTATCGCGGCCAGGCGGAGCCCATTAGCCGCGCCGAAGCTTTCCAAGCTGCCGTGGGCGATCTCTACCAGAAGCCGGGCACCTTGGCTTTTGCCTACTTCAACTTCCAGGCTTTGCAGGAGGATCCCGAGTCTTTCCGAGATTGGACGCGGGACTGGGATCCGGCAGAGCTGGGATCCCTGCAGCCGCTGCGCTCTTTGGCTATGGCTGCCCACTGGCGGGAGCAGGGCCTGCAGATGCGCCTACTCACCCAACTGGATCCCCAAACTCCCCTGCTGCGCAGGTGGCAGACTGCCCGGGGCGAGCTGATCCAGCGGCTGCCCGGCAGTGCCCTGGCGGTGATCACCACCCAGCAGGTTGCCCAACGCTGGCAGGCGGTTGTGTCGGAGCTGGAAGAGGATCCCCAGGCCAAAGAGTCCCTGGATGAACTGCGGGCCGAGTTCCGCACCAACACCCGCCTGGATCTGGATCGAGACCTGATGGCTTGGCTGGATGGGGAGATAGCCTTGCTGGTGGCGCCCGATGCCCAGGCCCACCCCCTCTTGCAAGGCATGGGGGCGGCTTTGATCATCGAGAGCAGCCAAAAAGACAAAGCCAACGCGGCCCTGGCCCAGTTGGATCGGCTGGCTCAGGAGTCGGGCGCGCGAGTAACGGAAGCCGATGGCCAGGTAACCTGGGCGGATCCCTTGTTTAACCGTCCGCTTCTAACCCGTGCCTGGGAAGGCAACTACCTGATGGTTACCACCAGCACGGCGGCGCTGCAAAGCCTTGCCCAGCGCCAGGGCAATCTGCTTCCTCAAACCGAGCCGCTGAAAACCCTCTACAACCAGTTGCCCAAGCCCAACTACGGCTACTTTTTGCTGAATTGGCGAGGCCTCCGCACGGTGCTGGAAGCCGCCTTGCCAGGTGGGCTGGCCAGCGTAGAGCCGGAAGCCCGCGAGCTGCTGACCCGCATCGATGGGGTGGGGATCACCAGCTACCCCGCCGGGGAGCACGCCTTTGGGCTGGAGCTGCTGGTTACCGTTCCGCCCAAGCCACAGCCGTAAGCTCCTTCTCCCCTCTCCCAGAGGGAGAGGGGCCGGGGGTGAGGGC
>NZ_JANSJH010000048.1:0-12293 GCF_047462495.1 Synechococcus sp. H55.2
TGGGATCCCTGACGGTGGCGGAGTTCCTGGCCCAGGCGCGAGCGCTGGACTAGCGGCGGTTAGGCTACCTGTTCCAGCAGCAGCTTCTCGTTTGAATCTGGTTGAAATGTCCATAGTCGTTTCAAACAAGGTTAAGACTCTTCGCTGCCGTCCCAAGCGCTCCGCGCCGCTGACGCGTTCGCCTTTGCCGGCAGGGGGTGTTGGTACCCCCGACCCCTCTCCCGCAAGGGGAGAGGGGAGCTAGAGATCAACCAGCAAGCTGTTTCATAACCGTTTGCAATGACTATAGTTACTTTGAACCGAGGTGAAACAGCCTGTCGATCTAAGCCGTTCTCCTGCCCATACGATTGTAGACAACAGCACTATCAACTGTAGCCCTTACTACAGTATTGCTTCCTTCATCGGAGATACACTTTTAGGCATCTGCAGCCTGACTCCAGAGCGACGGCTCAAGGATAGATCCGATGCCCAAAACGCTGTTTAAAGTTGACCTGACCAAGCCGATGGATCAACAGGATCTGCCAGGTCACAACCGCTGGCATCCTGACATCCCTGCGGTGGTTTCTGTGAACCCCGGCGAAGTCTTCCGAATTGAGTGTAAAGACTGGACGGATGGACAAATTAAGAACAACGATGATCCTTCCGACATTGAGCAGGTTGACCTAAGTGTTGTTCATGTTTTAAGTGGGCCTATTTGGGTTAACGGCGCCCAGCCTGGAGATATCCTGATCGTCGATCTGCTGGACATTGGGCCACTGCCGGGAGACGAGTGGGGGTTTACAGGTATTTTTGCCAAAGAAAATGGCGGAGGATTCCTCACCGATCATTTTCCCAATGCGGCCAAGGCCATCTGGGATTTTCAGGGTATTTACACCACTTCCAGACACATTCCTCATGTGCGCTTTGCCGGCATTATCCACCCTGGCCTCATCGGCTGCGCTCCATCCCACAAGTTGCTGGCAACTTGGAACAAGCGGGAGGCTGAGCTGGTTGCTTCGGCTCCTGATTTGCGCACTTACGGCGCGGGCCTATCTGGTAATCAGCCTGTGCTGGCCGCCTTGCCCAATCCCAAGAACGCGATTTTGGGAACCCTGCCCAAGTCAGAGTATGAGCGGGTTGCTGCCGAAGCGGCCCGGACGGTGCCCCCACGGGAGCACGGCGGTAACTGCGATATCAAAAACTTGTCTAAGGGAACACGGATCTACTTTCCGGTTTACGTGGAGGGTGCCAAGCTGTCGATGGGAGATATTCACTTCTCACAAGGGGACGGAGAGATCTCTTTTTGTGGCGCCATTGAAATGTCAGGCTATATCGATCTCCATGTTGATCTAATTAAGGGTGGCGTTGAGAAGTACGGATTGGTTAATCCCATCTTTAAGCCTGGCCCTGTAGAGCCGCGTTACTCAGAATATCTTGTCTTTGAGGGCATTTCTGTGGACGAGTTTACAGGTAAGCAACATTATATGGATGTTCACATTGCTTACCGACGTGCCTGCTTAAATGCCATCGAATATCTGAAAAAGTTTGGCTTTACGGGAGAACAAGCTTATCTCCTGCTCAGTTCTGCACCCGTGGAGGGCAGGGTGAGCGGGATCGTCGATATTCCTAATGCTTGCTGTACGGTGGCCGTTCCTACACAAATCTTCGAGATAGATATCCTACCCAGGTAAATCCTTAGCTGTTCTTAGATGTTTCGAGCCATCTTGATATCTTTCTCAAGTGTTGGAGTAAGAAGATGCCCCTGTATGAGTTTAAGTGTCAAAGCTGTGGTGAGTTTGAGTTATGGCGACCTCTGTCTCAATACCGGGATCCAGCGTACTGCCCCACTTGTAAGCAAGAGGGTAAGCGTCTTATTTCGGTTCCCATGATTCAACTTTCTAGTTCCTTGCCAGCTCCAAAGGGTGAAAGAGAACCTAAGTTGATCAGGCGGGAACAGCACTCAAACTCTGACTCAAACTCCCGAAGGTATCGACTCCAATCTTGTGGGCGACCCTGGATGTTGCATCATTAGTCGTTTGTGGGCTGGTCAGACCAGATGAAGGAGCCCTGCAGACAATAGCAGCTATCAGGAGCCACAGCCCCGCTCTATTCGGCTGGGAAGCAACATGATGAATCAGCGCTTTATTTCATTTATTGGTGATTCGTAAGGGCCGCCTTGTGGGCGAACTCGCGCCCAAAGAGGCCACTGAAGAGCGTCTGGAACTGCTGATGGGAGATACCCAGGATTTTTCAGCAGCTCAGGAAAAGTTGGGGGTAGTTTGAGAAGACCCTGTTGCCCGCTCTTGGGCCAAAGCTGCCCGCCGCTGCTCCAAGTCTTGCGGGGAGATGCGCCCGTAGGTGACGCTCAGCTCCGCCAGCCGCTGGGCCAGCTCCGGCCGCAGCATCTCCTCGCGGTAGCGCCAGGCCCAGTTGTTCTCGGCCCTGCCGGGGAAGTTCATGCGCGCCTCTGCCCCCAGGCCCATCACATCTTGCAGGGGAATGATGGCCAGGTCGGCCACGGAAGCCAGGGCCAGGCGAATCAGATCCCAGTGGATGCCGTCAGATCCCTGGCAGCCCAGGTAGCGCAACAGATTTTGTTTTTCCCACTCCGGGCGTTCTGGGTCATGAAACCAGCCCACCACGGTGTTGTTGTCGTGGGTGCCGGTATAGACGACGAAGTTGCGCTCATAGCTATGGGGCAAATAGGGGTTATCGGGCCCCGAGCCAAAGGCAAAGAGCAGCACTTTCATGCCGGGCAAGCCAAATTGATCCCGCAGTTGCAACACTTCCGGTGTGATGTCCCCCAGGTCTTCGGCAATCACCGGAATTTCCCCCAGCCGGTCGGCCAACGCCTGAAAGAAGTCGGCCCCCGGCCCTTTCTGCCACTCGCCTTCTACTGCTGTTTCCGCCTCGCCAGGGATGGCCCAGTAGCTCTCGAAGCCGCGGAAGTGGTCGATGCGGACGCAATCCACCTGCTTGAGAATGGCCTGGATGCGCCGGATCCACCAGTCGTAGCCGCGAGCCTTGAGCACCTCCCAGTTGTAGAGAGGGTTACCCCAGCGCTGCCCAGTGGGGCTGAAATAGTCGGGGGGCACGCCGGCTACCTGCAGGGGCCGTCCCTGCTCATCCAGGTGAAACAGCTCGCGGTTGGCCCACACATCGGCACTGTTGGGGGCAACGTAGATGGGCAAGTCGCCGATCAGCCGCACCTGATGCCGATGGGCATACTCCCGCAGGGATCCCCACTGTTGGGCAAATAGGTATTGCCAAAACATCTGTTGGGTAATGGCATCGGCATAGCGGTCGCGGGCCTCTTGCAAGGCCAGGGGATCCCGTTGTGCCAGGGCCGGATCCCATTGGGTCCACTCCTGGTCACCATACACCTCTTTGAGGGCCATGAACAGAGCGTAGTCCGGCAGCCAGTCGGCCTCGGCAGCACAGTAGGCTTGAAAGGCTTCCCAGTCGGCGGCGGTGGCCTTGTCTTTGAAAGTGGCCCAGGCGCGGCGCAACAAGCCCAGCTTGAAGGGGATCACGGCTTCGTAGTCCACCTGCTCGCCATTCCCCGCCTGGATGGCCGGCCATTGGAGCAGATCCTGCCAGCCGCTGGGTTCCAGCCAACCGGCTTTGACCAGCAGCTCTGGGCTAATCAGCAGCGGGTTGCCGGCAATGGCAGAAAAGCTCATGTAGGGGGAGTTGCCCCAGCCGGTGGGCCCCAGAGGCAGCACCTGCCAGAGGCGCTGGCCGCTCTCCACCAGAAAATCCACAAACCGGTAAGCAGCCGGCCCCAGATCGCCAATGCCAAAGGATCCCGGTAGCGAGGTGGGGTGCAAGAGGATCCCGCTGAGTCTGCCCATGCGCATGGCTAAGCCTTTTTGCCCTGAGTGGTTTCACCGCCTATCGTGTCACTTTTGCAGCCCGATGGACAGCTCCAGAGGAGACAAAGTCCCAACCAAGTTGCAAAGGTGCCGGGATCCCGTCAGGCCATCTCAGGTGCAGGGCAGGCTTGGGCATACCAGTTGTAGAGGCCATCGCCGGTGGTGAGCCAAGTGTGGGGACGGGATTGGATGTGCTGCAGCGCTTTTTTCAGGGATCCCATGCGCAGAGGCTGCCCGACGATGAAGGGGTGCAGGCCAATGGCCATGATGCGGGGGGAGCGTTCCCCATCCTGCCAGAGGCGGTCGAACTGGTCGATGAGCGCTTGGGCAAAGGTTTCTGCCGGCAGGCGGGCGCTGAGACAGAGGCTGATGTCATTGGCCTCTAGCGTATAGGGGATCCCCAAGAGGGGGCCGGCGGCAGTCGGGAACCAATAGGGTTGATCGTCGTTCACCCAGTCGGTGGTGTAGCGGATCCCGGCAGCCTTGAGCAAGTCAAAGGTGTTCTCGCTAACGGAAAACCCCGGCGTCAGCCAGCCCCAAGGCCGGGAGCCCGAAACCTGCTCCAACAGGGACAAGCTGCGCTCGATCAGCTCTTGTTCGGCTGCGCGGGCCAGGCCGCTGTGGCCAGTGGAGTTGTTCCAGCCATGGGCCAGCACCGACCAGCCGTAGTGGCGGATCCCTTCGATGATGGGGGGGTAAAGCTCTACCATTTCCGCGTTCAGGGCGGCAGTTACCGGGATCCCCAGCTCGGCAAACAGCTCAAACAAGCGCCAAATGCCCACCCGATTGCCGTAGTCCCGCCAGCCGTAGTTGGCGATCTCAGGAGAGCTGGTGAGATGGGGTTGAATGGCCGTGCCCAGCCTGCCGAAGGTGAAGTGCTCGATGTTCATGACCACGTAGACGGCCACCCGCGCCTGATCCGGCAGGCTCGGC
This sequence comes from Synechococcus sp. H55.2, assembly GCF_047462495.1. Lineage (NCBI taxonomy): Bacteria > Bacillati > Cyanobacteriota > Cyanophyceae > Synechococcales > Synechococcaceae > Synechococcus > Synechococcus sp. H55.2. The sequence goes on from NZ_JANSJH010000048.1 coordinate 4,788, forward strand.
AACTTGCGGCTGGGCAGAGCTGAGTAGGCAGGCGGCAGCATCCCCCTCTCTCCAGACACTCCATACCACCTTAGCGGGCCAGCCGGCCTTTCGATTCCCCGGCAAAGGACAAAGCCCGCACCTCTTCCAGGGTAAACAGGCGACGAAACGGGATCCCCATCTCGCGGCAGCGGTCTTCTGCCCCTTCCAGCCGATCCACCAGCGCCAGGATCCCTTCCGCCTGATAACCTGCTGCCCGCACCCGCTCGACAGCCTTCAAGGCCGAGCCGCCGGTGGTCACCACATCTTCCAAGATCCACACCCGGCTGCCCGCCGGCAACTCCGGCCCCTCAATCCAGGCCTGGGTGCCGTGACCTTTGGGCTCTTTGCGCACGATCAGGGCAGGTAGGTTGGCAGGCTCAGCGTGCAGAGAAGCCAGGCTCACCGCCGTCACCAGCGGATCCGCCCCCAGCGTCATCCCGGCCACAGCTTCGGTTTCGGGAGGCAACAGCCGATGGAGCAGGGATCCCACCAGGTAGGCACCCTGGGGATGAAGGGTGACCGGCTTGCAGTTGATGTAGTAGGGGCTCTGTTGCCCAGACGTGAGAGTAAAAGATCCCTCCCGGTAAGCCAGTTGAGCAAGGAGATACAAGAGTTTCTCCCGCGCTTCCTCTGAAGAAAGGGTCAGGGGAGAGCAATCGAGAAGCAGCACAGCAGGGATCCCCTCAGACAACCACCTGAGCCATCAGTTGCTCGACCAGCAGAAGCAGTGTGTTGGCAACAGAAGCCGGCTCTTGGGCATTCAACGTGGCGTAGGGAATTGAGCCATCTTGAGGGTTCAAAAGCAACAAAATATCTTCTGGATCCCAGGCATTGGGGTGATCGACATGGGTGATCCCGATAACCGAGGGGACATTTGACCTCGCCTTCATAAAAGCTTGGATGGCCTGGGCATTGCGAAACTGTCCGGGCAAGTGGGCGGGCACCAAAAGGATGTACCCATGGGCGCGCTTGATCAAAATATCCCACATAAAGCTAAAACGGGCCTGGCCGGGGGTGCCGTAGAGATGCAGCCACATCTCTTCTCCCTCTTCGCCAATTCTCAGGCGGCCAAAGTCCATGCTGACCGTTGTGCTCTTCTTAAGTTCTGCCACCTCATCGGTGGCCTTGCGATCCGTGTCGACCACTTCGATCTCGCTAATGGTGCGGATAAAAGTGGACTTTCCAGCCCCCACCGGCCCGGTTACAACAATGCGGAGAATATTGTCCATAGTTAGCCTCAGTCGTAAGCCCCCAGCGCAGACCCGCCTGTACAAGCTTAATGAATATTTAAGAGGAAGCTAAGCTGGTAGCGATCAGGCGTTTAAACAAAGCCTCGCTCATGCCCGTTTCTTGCTGAACAGCGTTATAGGCCACCTCAAGATAGGCTTGCTCAATAAAGGAAAGGTCGATCATACAAACTTTGCTTAGACTCATCCGCAGCTGCTCGGGCTTGCCCTCTTTGACCAGCCGGCGGCTCACCTCCTGCACAACCGTAGCCATAGCCGGCACCACGTGTTGAGGGCCGATGCCAACCCGCACATGAACTAGGCCGATTTTCCAGCGGCGCTCGGCATACTGGGGGCCCCAGTTATCCATGCCTGTGAACATTTCCTTAAACCAGTCGGCAAAAGTCTGGCCCAGCCGCTGCCGGTTATGCTTGGCAATGACAGCCGCCATCTCGGCATCGCGATCCAAATAGCCGTAAAAGGCATCCGACATTTCTGCGGCGATGCTGCTGCCCCAGTCGGCACTTTGCTGCAAAATCCTCTTATCTTCATCTGTAAATTGGGTGCGCGACATCAGGACTTGCAGCAGCTCCAGAGGTTTGATAGCCATAGTTCCCTCAAAATCAAGTCAAAATCAAACTTAGCTTCCCCACTTAGCCTCTCTACTTCATGGCTTCCGCAATGCTTGCTGCCACACGCTTCATCTCCAAAAACAGCAAGCCCTGCTTTACCTCAGCGCTGGCAATCGTCAGCAAGACAGCATCGGGGCCGCAACTGGCTAAAACTCCGTATCCTTTTTCTCCCTGCACAAAGATTCTCTCTATGGTCCCACGACCCAACTCTTTCCCAATCCGCTCCCCCAAAGAAAGCATGGCAGCAGACATGGCCGAGGTTCTTTCCTCGTCCATGCCTATGGGCAATGTGGATGCCAAGGGTAGTCCATCAGGAGTGACCACAGCCGCTCCTTGAATTTCTGGCGTGCTGGAAACGTAGTTCTGGAGAATTGCCTGCAAAGAGGATAAATTAGCCATCCTTTCTCTCCCCGCTTTCAAGTCTTTTTATCATCTTCCCGCCCACTTTACGGTTACTGATGATCCTGCCCGCTGCAGAAGATACTGCCACAAAACCCTCTCACTTATCACGGACTCCCTTCAGTAAAGTAGCCAGTCGCGCAACCAGTGAGGGCTTGACCCGGTCGCCTCCTTCCTGGAAAGACTTAGTGCCCAGCTTTTCTTTCGCAGCTTCCAATTCCAAACTGTCTGCCACCGCTGCCGACTTATCTGAGAAAACCAGAGGCGAAGAGGGAACAATGGCCGTTGGTCTGTCACAGGGGCTGATGAGCCCCAGCTTGGCCAGGCGGGCGCAGGCATAGCGAACTTCCAGAAGATCTGCCCCCAGCAGCCGGGCCAAGTCAGTCAGCCGGCGCGAAGGCGAAACCTGCTCCAGGATCCCCCACTCCAAGGCAGAGAGCTTGTACAAGGGCAGCTCAGTGCTGGTGCGCCAGAAATAGCTGTCCGGCTGCGGCAGGTTCTCCTCAGGAAGCTGATCGAGCTTAAGCTGCTGTAGCCCTTCTAGAACCACAGCACTGGCCCCCTTGCTCAGGCCAGTCATCTCCCGATAAGGCATAGGTGAGTTAGGTAGGAAGCTGAAGTGGCCCGCTTCCAGAGCAAACAAGCTGTAGAGACCCACCTGCAGTTGGTGGCGGAAGAGCTTGGCCAAAGCTGCCGGTGAGATCAACCCTTGCCGCTGCAAACACCGCCCCAGCGGCTCTTCCAGTCCACAGAAAGAAGCCAGCTTTTCCACCACCCGCTCGCTGACCAGGCCGGAACGGGCCAACAAACTCTCCAAGCGATGCTCCTCTTCGGGGGGCAGAGCCGCAATCACCCGACCTTGATAAAACCAGATTTTGTAGATGCCGTTTGGGGCCCAGATGGAAAGTTGCCCTGTCTTGCTGCCCCTTTCGATCAGTTGCAACAGATCGGGCAAAGAAAATTCCTGGAGGTCTCCAACGATGGCCATAGCAATTCTTTAGCCTCCCTTAAGTTGAGTATTGGCGCTTTCAGGGATCCTCAAAGACACCACCATTCTCATTCGCTGATTCCCAGACAACAACCGTGTAGCGACGGCAAAGCCATCTTCGCTCAAGTACTCAACCTGGCAGCAATTTTACTGACGAACGATTTCATTGGAGAGATAGGGTCTAGGCATTGAGCTGCGTAGGATTTTGGCATCAATTCCTATCACTATTGTGTCGCTCTGATCTAGATCCGTTACAACCATTCAGCTCATCTTTACCTAAATTAACTTCGTAAAGCCAGCGTGGGGAAATAGCATAAGATTTTACCCTACCGGCTTATTTTTCGCGAATGGTTTTGAGGAGGGTGGAGAGGCGGCTGACCAAAGAAGGCTTAACCAGCTCCTTCTCTTCCCGAGGGTTGGGGAGAAGCTTAGAAGCCGCCGCGAGCGCAGGCTGGGGTGAAGCCGCCGAGCTGTCGCAGGGGCTGAGCAACCCCAACTTGGCCAAGCGGGCACAGGCATAGCGCACTTCCAAGAGATCTGCCTTCAGGGATTGGGCCAACTCAACCAGGTTGCGAGTGGGGGAAATCTGCTCTAGGATTGCCCACTCCAGCGGCGAGAGTTTGTACAAGGGCAGCTCGGTGCTGGTGCGCCAGAAGTAGCTGTCCGGCTGGGGCAGGTTTTCTTCCGGGCGCTGATCCAACCGAAGCTGCTGCAGCGCTTCCAGAACCACGGCGCTGGCCCCTTTGCTTAGGCCGGTCATCTCGCGGTAGGGCAGGGGCACGTTGGGCAAAAAGCTAAACTGGCCAGCTTCTAGGGCAAAGAGGCTGTAGAGCCCCACTTGCAGTTGATGGCGGAAGAGCTTGGCCAGAGCTGCTGGCGAGATCAACCCTTGCCGCTGCAGGCAAAGGCCTAGAGGCTCCTGCAAGCTGCAGAGGAAGGCCAACTCCGCCACCACCTGCTCGCTGACCAGGTTTAAGCGCACCAGCAAGCGCTCCAACCGGTGCTCTTCTTGGGGAGACAAGGCCGCCACCACTCGCCCCTGATACAGCCAAACTCGATAAATGCCAGTAGGTGCCCAAACTGACAGTTGGCCCGTTTTCTTTCCTTTTTCCATCAAATGCAACAGGTCGGCTAGGGAAAATTCCTGAAGATCTCCGAGCATTGCCATGTTTCCGCGCTCCCTCCACCTATTGGATCCCGCCTTTTCAGTATTTTCTCGGTTTTTCCCTTGCTAAGCAAGTTACAAAAAAGGGCAACTCCGGGCAAGCTTAAGCTCGATTCTACACTTAGATGCTCAAAAGTTACAGCCAATTCATCTTTTCAATCAAACTTAACCAGAGTCCCCACTCTCTCGGCCTCAATGGAGCGGAAGTTGTGGCAGAAATCCAGCAAAACTTCGGAAACAGCAACAGATAGCAGGTAGGATATTTGTAGCTTTTAATACTTTTTAACTCTGACCATCAGAGGATCCACTGAATACAAAAGTTCGCTTGAGAAGGAGCGAATTGAGGACTACACTGAGGGAGCTAAAGGCCATGAGGCCGCCTGCTAGAGCGGGGCTGAGGCCGAGGCCGAATCCGGGCAGAAGCGCGCCGGCGGCCACCGGGATCCCGACCAGGTTGTAGGCGAAGGCCCAGAGGAGGTTTTGCTGGATTTTGCGGAAGGTGGCGCGGCTAAGGCGGATGGCTTCCACGACGTCCCAGAGGCGGTTGCGCATGAGGATGATATCGGCAGTCTCTAGGGCGGCAGCGGTGGCAGAGTGCAGGGCCATGCCCACATCGGCTTGGGCCAAGGCGGGAGCGTCGTTGATGCCATCGCCCACCATGGCAACTCTCTGGCCCTGGGCCTGCAGATCTCGGATAACCTGGGCTTTATCTGCCGGCTGCACCTCGGCAATGACGCGGATCCCTGGCACCTGTAGAGCTTGGGCCACCTGCTGGGCCACCTCGGCCCGATCCCCAGTCAGTAAGACCACCTGCAGGCCCATTTTCTGGAGCTGTTGCAGGGTTGCCGGGGCATCGGGCCGCAAGGGATCCTGCACCGCCAACAGCCCCACCAGGGATCTGTTCAGGGCCACGCCCACCACCGTTTTGCCGGCTTGCAGCAGCGCCTTGGCTTGGGCCTGCGCTTCAGGAGAAAGCGGGATCCCCAGGGCGGCAAGCCCCTCTAGGGAGGCCAAGAGGACCTCTTGCCCTTCCACCCGCGCCGAGGCCCCCACTCCCGGCTGGGTGTGAAACTCGTCGGCAGAAAGCAAGGGCAGTCCCTGCTCGCGGGCGGCCCCCAAAATGGCTTGGGCTAGAGGATGGCGGGTGCCGCTTTCTACTGTGGCCGCCAGTTGCAGCAGCCGAGCCGGATCCAGGGCAGGGTCGAGGGCAAGGCAATCCGTTAGGTGCGGATCCCCCTGGGTGAGGGTGCCGGTTTTGTCAAAGACAACTGTTTGCAGGCGGTGGGTTTTTTCCAGGACATCGCCGCCGCGGATGAGCAGTCCCCGCTCCGCGCCCAGTCCGGTGCCCACCAAAATGGCTACGGGCGTGGCCAATCCCAGCGCGCAGGGGCAGGCCACCACCAGCACCGAGATGGCCAGCTTAAGGCTGAGGAGCAGAGGGGTAGGATGGGGGGGGTGATCCCCTAGGTGCAGAGAGGAGTGGAGACCAACCCCCATCAGGATCTCGCTTCCCCAGAGCGGGATCCCGATCCAGTACCAGAAGGCAAAGGTGAGAAGAGCCAGTGCCACCACGCCGTAGGTGAAGTAACCGGCCACCCGGTCGGCCACGCCTTGGATAGGGGCCTTGCGGGCTTGGGCTTCTTCCACCAGGCGGATGATCTGGGCCAGGGTGGTGTCTTTGCCGGTGCGCGTAGCCCGGCACAGCAGCAATCCCGATTGGTTGACCGTCCCGGCCACGACCGGATCCCCTGGCTGTTTGAGCACGGGTAGGGATTCGCCGGTGAGCATGCCCTCGTCCACCGTGGCCTGGCCGGCAATCACTTCTCCATCCACCGGGATCTGCTCCCCGGCCCGCACCTGCAGCCAATCCCCCACCTGCACTTGTTCGAGGGGGCACCACTCTCCCTCTGAGGTCAGGGATCCCGCAGTCTCTTGGGGTGGCACTCGGCGAGCCAAGTTGGGGCGCAGGCTCACCAAAGCTTGCAAGCTGCCGGCGGCCCGCAGACGGCTCTGCTGCTCCAGGGCCCGCCCCAGCAGGATGAAGCTGAGCAGCATCACCGGCTCGTCGAAAAAGCACTCCCAGCCCACCTGCGGGGCCAACAACCCCACCAAACTGGCCAGGTAGGCGGATCCGGATCCCAGGGCGACTAGGGTGTTCATGTTGGGGGCCAGCCGCCGCGCCGCCCGCCAGCCGTCCAGGACAAGGTTGCGGGCCGGGCCGACGAAGGTCAACGTCGCCAACCCCCAGTGCAGCCAGACGTCGTTGAGGACGGGCAAGCCCAGGCGGGCGAACAGATCCAGGTGGCCGGCAGCAGAGATGAGCAGTAAAAAAGCGGCGGTGAGGGCCTGGCGAATCTGGGCTTGGGTTTGCCGCCGCTGCCGCGCGATGGGATCAGCGGGCGCATCCAAGGCATGATCCCATCCATCTGGGGAAGGAGCTCGATCTTGGGGAGAATCGGCAGCGCAGGAGCTGGGAAACCCCGCCTCTGTCAAGATGCGGGCCAGATGCTCGGGGTCAGGGCGGCTGCCAGGGGCAAATTCCACAAGGGCCGATTCGGTAACTAGGTTAACGCTGGCTTTGACCACCCCCACCTGCTCGAGCAAGACTTGCTCGACGGCCCGAACACAGCCGGCACAGCTCATGCCGCCCACGTGGAGCAGCAGGGATCCCTCCTGAGGGAGCTCAGCCGGATCCCTTGGTCTGTCTGTCGCGTGGGTCATTGCATCTGTGGTGGCCATCTTCATCCTCACGTGGTTGACACCCTCCTAACTTGCCGCAACTGCGAGGAACTCCATAGCAGCTCTTGCGGGCAGCCCTTCTTCAAAGGAGCCTGTTCAAGGATGCTAGCAACCTCCGGGAGAGGGTGCGCAGACAGCCCCCGCCCTTGACCGTCCTTGGCAGCAGAGGGCAGGCTTTTCCCTCTGCTTTTGAGGAGAGAGACTCAGTAGAGTAATTCCAGCTAGATCAAAAACTTTGCCAGGAATTGCCCATGAAGTTCATTTTCCCTCTCTGCTTGGCCGGATCCCTATTGTCTGCCCAGGCACAGGGGATCACCCCTCTTTTCCCAGAAACTT
>NZ_JANSJH010000048.1:12393-19032 GCF_047462495.1 Synechococcus sp. H55.2
GGATCCCTATTGTCTGCCCAGGCACAGGGGATCACCCCTCTTTTCCCAGAAACTTCCCGAACTCCTATCCCGGTGGAGCCGCTGCCCCCCAGCCAGGATATTCCCACCCTGCCGATCGTGCCGGATCCCCAACCCCGACCAGCCCCCCCTGGATCCCGGAGACCGCTGCCCAGGGGCAGTTTTGAAGAGGTGAGCCGCTACTTCCGCGATCTCAACCGGGCCAAAAACCTGGCCCGCCAAGCGGCTGAAATTGCCAACGGGGGCTTGCAGCGCTACCGCGCCGAAGCTTCCATGCACGGGGCGGCCATCGACGCGCCGTTTGAAGAGTTTGCAGATGCCTGGATCTTCACCTTCCGCGGCGGCGAGCCCGGCTTTACTCGGCCCAGCATCGAAACCCAGGTGCGGGTGGATCGGCGCACCTTCCAGACCACCATCCTCTACAACGGCCCCATCCGTTCTCTGCGCTAATGGGATCCCCGCCATCCCTGGCATAATTCAGAAGAGGGCAAGGGATCCGGGGTATGACCAAGTTTGTCTTCGTCACCGGCGGAGTCGTCTCCAGCATCGGCAAAGGCATTGTGGCGGCCAGCCTGGGCCGTCTGCTCAAGTCCCGCAACTACACTGTGTCGATTTTAAAGCTGGATCCCTACATCAATGTGGATCCCGGCACCATGAGCCCCTACCAACACGGGGAAGTGTTCGTCACCGACGACGGCGCCGAGACGGATCTGGACTTGGGCCACTACGAGCGCTTCACCGACACCAACATGTCCAAGCTCAACAACGTCACCACCGGCGCCATTTACCAGGCGGTGATCTACAAGGAGCGGCGGGGCGACTACCAGGGCAGCACAGTGCAGGTGATCCCGCATGTTACGCAGGAGATCAAAGAGCGCATCCGGCGGGTGGCGCGCGAGACCAACGCCGATGTGGTGCTGGTGGAGGTGGGGGGCACGGTGGGGGACATCGAGTCGCTGCCCTTCTTGGAGGCCATCCGCCAATTTCGCAAAGATGTGGGCCGAGCCAATGTGGCCTACGTGCACGTGACCCTGGTGCCTCTCATCAGGGCGGCGGGGGAGATGAAAACCAAGCCCACCCAGCACTCGGTCAAGGAGCTGCGCTCGATCGGGATTCAGCCGGACGTGTTGGTGTGCCGCTGCGAGCAGCCCCTGCCCCGCGGCCTCAAGGAGAAGATCTCCGAGTTTTGCGACGTGCCGGTGGAATGTGTCATCCAGGCCCAGGATGCCCCCAGCATCTACGATGTGCCTTTGGTGCTGGAGCAGGAAGGGTTGGCGCAGCGGGTTTTGCAGATCCTCACCCTGGATCCGCAGCAGCCGGATCTGCGCGAGTGGGAGCTCTTGGTGCAGCGGCTGCACCACCCTCAAGAGCGGGTAGAAATTGCCATTGTCGGCAAATACGTGCGCCTCACCGATGCCTACCTCTCAGTGGCGGAAGCCCTGCGCCATGCAGGCCTGGCCCTCAATGCCGGCGTTACCTTGCGCTGGATCTCTTCTGAAGAAGTTGAGGAGCGGGGGCCAGAAGCCCTGCTGGCCGGTGTGGACGGCGTGGTGGTGCCGGGGGGGTTTGGCAGCCGGGGCATCGAGGGCAAGGTGGCCACCATCCGCCATGTGCGCGAGCGGGGCATCCCCTTCCTAGGGCTGTGCCTGGGCATGCAGTGTGCGGTGATCGACTGGGGATGCCACATTGCCCATCTGGAGCGGGCCAACAGCTACGAGTTCGATCCCGACACCCCCCACCCCGTCATCAGCCTGCTGCCGGAGCAGAAAGATGTAGAGGATCTGGGCGGAACCCTGCGCCTGGGCCTCTATCCCTGCCGCATTTTGCCCGACACCCTGGCGGCCAAGCTCTACGGCGAGGCCATCATCTACGAGCGCCACCGCCATCGCTACGAGTTCAACAACGCCTACCGCAGCCTATTGCTGGATTCCGGCTACGTCATCAGCGGCGTCTCGCCCGATAACCGCCTGGTGGAAATCATCGAGCTGCCCAGCCACCCTTTCTTCATTGCCACCCAGTTCCATCCCGAGTTTCGCTCCCGCCCCAACCGCCCCCATCCCCTCTTTTTGGGATTGATCCAAGCTGCCCTGCACAACCGTTCCCGGCCTCAAGCCTTGCAGTTGCAGAACACAGGGCAGTTATCTGGTTAAGTTATCCAAGGGTTGTTGTTTCCAGCGCGCCATGCCCCGCCACCGGAAGAAGTCGGATTTGCCGAGCAAAATCTGTCTCACCTGCGGCAGGCCCTTCACCTGGCGCAAGAAGTGGGCCGACTGTTGGCCGGAGGTGAAATACTGTTCTGAGCGGTGTCGCAACCATCGCTCCAAGGGATCCCGATCCTCCTAGACGTCTGGGGCAGATAATGGGGTCGTCAAAGGGGGGTGGCATGCGGTTTCTCAAGTGGCTCTTGCACAATCCTCACGAAACGGAAGAGGAGGATCCCTTTCTGCGGGCCATTACCCGCCTAGAAAGTCTGATCTCGAAGCTGCTTTCCATCTTGATGATCGGGCTGATTGGGGTGGCCGTGGTGGATTTGGCCCGCTTCCTGGTGGCCGATCTGCTGCAGGAGCCGACTGGCTTTTTCTCCACCACTTTGATCGAGATCTTCGGCCTTTTTTTGAATATCCTGATCGCGCTGGAGATTCTGGAGAACATTACCGCCTACTTGCAAAAGCAGGTGGTGCAGGTAGAGCTGGTGATTGTGACTTCTTTGATCGCGGTGGCGCGCAAGATCATTATTTTCGATTTTGAGAAGCTGGGGGGCCTGGATCTCATTGGGCTGGCAGCAGCGACGCTAGCTCTCTCCGTCAGCTACTGGCTGGTGCGACGAGCCAAGCCTTGATCCCTGTCGAGCGAAGGGCGGGCCTGGACAAATCCTGATAGGATAGGGGCGGAGCTTTCTGGCAAGAGAGATGCGCGTGCCCTCAGGGGTTGCCCACCTGTTGAAGCTAGCTGTGCTGGCGGTGCTGCTTTGGGTGGGATCTGGCTTTCTTCCCGCTCTGGCCCGCCCGCATTCTTCTTACGATTTGCTCCTGGCACAACAGTTGGGCAAAACCGTGAAAACCTACAACAGTCCCCCGCCAATGGTGATCGACCCGGCCAAGTCCTATACAGCCACGCTGGAGACCACCGCCGGCACGATGGTTTTGGAGCTGTTCCCACAGGAAGCTCCCCTTGCCGTCAACAACTTTGTCTTCTTGGCCCGAGATCATTTCTACGACGGCGTCATCTTTCACCGGGTCATTCGGGGCTTCATGATTCAGGGCGGGGATCCCACTGGCACGGGGCGAGGCGGGCCAGGCTACCGCTTTCCCGATGAGCCGGTGCAGCGCTCCTACACGCGAGGAACCTTGGCCATGGCCAACGCCGGCCCCAACACCAATGGCAGCCAGTTCTTCATCATGCATGCCGACTACCCGCTGCCGCCCAACTACACGATCTTCGGCCAACTGATCGAGGGGGAGGACGTGTTGGATAAAATTGCCACGGCGCCCACAGGCCCTCAGGATCGCCCGCTGAATCCGGTCGCGATCAAGTCTGTTCGTATCTCGGAATCGAACTAGGTTGGGCCAATCCGGCGAAACAGTTTGGTTAAATTAACTTGGCCTCTGGCCCCATTTTTGCAACTTGCTCTATGGGGGACTCAGTTATGGAGTTCGCTAGGCCCCGGCGAATGTCCCCCCGCATTCTAGTTCTGGATTTTGATGGTGTGCTCTGCGACGGACGGGCGGAGTACTTTGCTTCTTCCTGTCGAGTTTGTAGTCAGGTGTGGGGTTTGGCCCCTGCCCAGTTGGAGCCATTGCGCCCTGCCTTCGACCGCCTGCGACCCCTAATCGAGACCGGCTGGGAGATGCCTCTGCTGCTGTGGGGGCTGCAGCAAGGGATCCCCGAAGAGGACTTGCGCCAAGACTGGCCGGGCTGGCGTCAGCAGTTGTTGCAGCAGGGGGGGGTTTCCGAGCGGGCTTTGGCCCAAGCCCTGGATAAGGTGCGGGATCGCTGGATCGAAGAAGATCTGCAGGGCTGGCTGGGGCTGCACCGCTTTTATCCAGGGGTGACGGCCTGGATGCGCCAGATCCAGGCTGCCGGAGAGCCGCGCCTGGCCATTCTCAGCACCAAAGAGGGGCGGTTTATCCAGCAGCTTTTGCTCCGCGAAGGGATCCAACTGCCGCGCCACCGTATTCTGGGCAAGGAGGTGCAGGCCCCCAAGGCCACCACCTTACAGCGGCTGCTAGCAGCGACCCAGGTAGCGCCTGAGGAACTCTGGTTTGTCGAGGATCGCCTGCAGACGCTGCGCCAGGTGCAGAGCGTACTGGAACTGGAGCAGGTGCTCTTGTTTTTAGCCGAGTGGGGCTACAACCTGCCGGAGGAGCGGGAAGCGGCCGCTCGGGATCCCCGTCTCCATTTGCTCAGCCTAGAACAGTTTTGCCAGCCCTTTGAGCAGTGGTTGGCCCTGCCTGTTCCTTCCCCTCGCCTTGCTGTCAGCCCGGCCAGCCCGGAAGACTTCACCCCTGGCCGGAAACGCCCGGAAGCCGGTTTGGCCTCGCTGGTGCTGACCTTGGTGGAGCTGCTGCGGCAGTTGATGGAAGCTCAGGTGGTACGCCAGATGGAAGCCAATCGCCTCTCTGCAGAGCAAATTGAGCGGGCCGGCAGCAGCCTGCAAGCCCTGCGCCAGCAAATTCGGCAACTCTGCGCCCTGCTGGAGATCGACCCAGCGGATCTCAACCTGGACTTGGGAGATCTGGGCACGCTTCTGCCCCGTCAGGGGGACTACTACCCCGGCCAACCCCACGGCGAGGGATCCCTGCTGGAGTTGTTGGATCGGCTGATCCACACCGGCATTGTCATCGACGGCGAGATCGACCTGGGGCTGGCGGACTTGGATCTCATCCACGCCCGCCTAAAACTGGTGCTCACCTCTAGCGCCAAGCTCTAGCGGGGCTGTGATCAAGAGTGGCCTGAGCATTGAGAGTCTTGATTGAGATAATTGGGAGAAGCCATGCCTGAAGAGAGAAGAGAGCCCAGAAATCGCGGTATGCTGGCTTTGGATCCCGTTAACCTCTCTTCATAGTCTTCTCCTATGGATGTCTTCGCCCCAACCGGAAACCTGCATGCCGACGCCATTTGGCCAGAGGTGGTGGTCACCCTCACGCTGTTGATTGTCTTGGTGGTGGATCTGGTGGGTGGGTCGGCGGCGCGCAAAAATCTTCCGATCCTCTCCATCTTCGGCTTGATCGGAGCCTTGGTGACCTTGGTGTTGCAATGGCAGCAGCCCCAATTGGAGAGCTTCTTGGGCAGCTTTGCGGCGGATCCAATTAGCATTCTCTTCCGGGGCCTGGTGGTGGCAACGGCAGCTCTGACGGTGATGATGGCGGAGCGCTACATCGCCCAGGCGGGGACACCCACTGGCGAGTTTTATGTGTTGCTCCTCACCGCCACCTTGGGGGGCATGTTCCTCGCCGGGGCGACGGATTTAATCATGGTGTTCGTCTCCTTGGAAACGCTGGGCATCGCCAGCTACCTGATGGCCGGCTACACCAAGCGGGATCCGCGTTCTTCCGAGGCAGCCCTGAAGTACCTTTTGACGGGGGCCAGCAGCACGGCCATCTTCCTCTACGGCATGTCGCTGCTCTACGGCCTGTCGGGGGGGCAGACCCAATTGGCGGCCATCGCGCCCTACCTGGCCAATGCCGGCCTGGTGGGGATCCTTGCCTTGGTGTTCTGCCTGGGCGGCATTGGCTTTAAGCTGGCGGCGGTGCCTTTTCACCAGTGGACTCCTGATGTTTATGAGGGATCCCCGACGCCGGTGGTGGCCTTTTTGTCGGTGGGATCCAAAGCGGCAGGTTTTGCCCTGGCCATTCGCTTTCTGGCCACTGCGTTCCCGGCCATGACGGAAGAGTGGCGGGCGGTGCTCTCGGTGCTGGCCATTTTGACCATGGTGCTGGGGAACGTGGTGGCCATCGCCCAAACCCGCCTCAAGCGCCTGCTGGCCTATTCTTCCATTGGGCAGGCGGGTTTTGTCTTGATTGGGTTGGTGGCGGGCACCGAAGCGGGCTATGCCAGCTTGATTTTTTACCTGATGGTCTATTTGGCCATGAACCTGGGAGCCTTTCTCTGCGTCACCCTGTTCAGCCTCAAGACCGGCACCGACGAAATCAACGAGTACAGCGGCCTCTATCAGAAGGATCCCTTCCTCACCCTTTGCCTGAGCATTTGTCTGCTCTCTCTGGGCGGGTTGCCGCCGCTGGCGGGCTTTTTCGGCAAGCTCTATCTTTTCTGGGCCGGCTGGCAGGCAGGGGCTTACACGCTGGTGCTGGTGGGCTTGGTGACCAGCGTCATCTCCATCTACTACTACGTGCGGGTAGTGAAAACCATGGTGGTGAAAGAGCCGCAGGAGATGTCGCTTTCGGTGCAAAACTACCCTGAGACGAACTGGCAGGCCGAAGGCATGCCGGCTTTGCGGGTGGGCATGGTGCTGACGCTGGTGGCCACGATCTTTGCCGGGATCCTCTCCAATCCGCTCTTTACTCTCTCCACCCAGGCGGTGGAGCAAAGCCCGTTTTTGGGGTTCCCGACAGCCCAGGCTTTTGCTCCAGAGGCGACCAGCCCTTCTCTGACAGTTGCGGG
>NZ_JANSJH010000049.1:0-18491 GCF_047462495.1 Synechococcus sp. H55.2
TTAAAATTCCGAGCCAGAAAGGGGACTCCGTCTTGCATGGGCAGTTGGAAAAGGGGTTTTCCTTTGCGTTTTGCCTCTACCGGCGTCCTTTTCGGCAGCCCTTGCGCACCCGCTACGGCCTATGGTCTGTCCGCGAAGGGATCCTGATCCGGCTGACGGATCTGGAGACGGGTCAGCAGGGCTATGGGGAGATTGCTCCCCTCCCCTGGTTGGGCAGCGAGACTTTGGAGCAAGCGCTGGCGTTTTGCCAGCAGTTGCCGGCTGAGCTATCCGAGGTGCAGATTGAAGGGATCCCAGCAACTCTGCCCGCCACTCGCTTTGGCTTGGAATGCGCCTGGCTGGCCTGTCGGGATCCCGGCTGGCTGGCCAGGGATCTCTACGGGCTTGCTTTCTGCGGACTTGCTCTTTGTGGGCTTTTTAGGAAAACTGCACCCCCAGGTTCCTAGCTCAACTACTAGCTTGACTTTACAGGCAGTTAAGACTCGGCTCATGTATCCTACCTCTACCACTTCTTGTAGGGCAGGAACTTACCAGACATGATCACTTTAACGCGATCTCCTTTAGGGTCTTCTTCCTTTTGTATATCTAAGGTAAAGTCAATAGCGCTCATAATCCCATCGCCAAACTTCTCATGAATTACTGCTTTTATTGGCATGCCATATACCTGTACAATCTCGTAGAAGCGATAGATCAAAGGATCTGTCGGCACCACTGGCCCTAGACCTTTCAGTGGGCATTCAGTCAATTCTTTTGCTACAACAGCGTCCAGTTCTAAGATCTCAGTAATTTTTTTCGCTTCTTCTAAAGAGGCGCTTGCCTGACGATAAAAAACCGCTGCAATCCACACCTCATCTCGGCCTATCCTCTGCTCTAAATCAGCAAAGGTTAGCCCCTTCTCAGCTTTAGCGGCCAATAGCTTCTTAGTAATCTCTGGGATGGTTGTGCTCATTGTAGCCTCCTAAATTTCAGATGTATCGGCTTCGTGAAAGCTCCTACTACAGTTTATTCCTCAAACCCGGATCCGTGATTCCTCAACAGCACGAGTTTCTTGAGAAAGGTGATGTTCCATAGCTGCCTTGAGAGCATGATAGCCTGGCTGCTGATCTAAGCTGTCTCGATGGCGAGGACGGGTAAACGGGACATCTAGAATCTGAGCAATGCGAGCCTCTGGCCCCCGAGTCATCATGACAATTCGATCCGACAGCAACAGTGCTTCTTCAATGCTGTGGGTAATCAAGATGACAGTTTTCCGTTGTGACTCCCAAATTCGCTCAACTTCATCCTGAAGGAATCCTCGCGTCAGGGCATCTAAAGCGCCAAATGGCTCATCCATGAGCAAAATTTGTGGATCAGTTGCCAGAGCTCGAGCAATTGCTACCCGCTGCTTCATCCCTCCAGATAATTCGTGAGGATATTTCTTTTCTGCCCCCCGCAACCCTACTAGGTCTATGAAAGATTGTACCAACTGCTTCTGCTGAGCCAAAGTCATCTGCGGGTGTACAGTTTCGACAGCAAAACGGATGTTTTCTCCTACTGTCATCCAGGGCATAAGAGCATAGTTTTGAAAGACAATGCCACGATCAGATCCGGGGGAATGAACCTCTTGACCATTGATCAATACTTGTCCAGTAGAGGGCTGTGAGAGACCTGCAATGATATTAAGCAATGTCGACTTACCACAACCAGAAGGACCGATAATCGAGACAAAAGTGTTGGCTTCTACCACTAAATCGATGGGTGCAAGAGCGACGTAATCAACCGAAGCACGACCAATGAGCCGATCCATAAAGCCACGACGACCGGGGTAGATCTTGGTGACTTGGCGCAACTGCAACTGCGGAATCCGCTCCAAGCCAGCAGAACTCGAGGTATAGGAAGGAGAAGTAACTTTCATGACCTCACCCAAAATGCGACCCAACGTTGCAACAATACAAACAACCAATCTAGCAGAAGACCCACAACACCGATAACAACAATTGCAGTAATGATACTGGTAATTTGAAGGTTATTCCATTCGTTCCAGATAAAATAACCCAGGCCAGTACCTCCCACCAGAATTTCGGCAGCTACGATTACCAGCCAGGCAATACCGATGCTGATGCGCAAGCCGGTTATGATGCTTGGCGCTGCTGCAGGCAGAATTACCTTAAGGATAGTACGCCAACGGGACGCCCCTAAAGAGCGAGCCACATCCAAGTAAGCTCGATCCACATTACTTACCCCAAACTTAGTATTAATTAGGGTGGGCCAAATGCTAGTAATAGCAATGACAAACAAGGCGGCGCTTTCTGAGCTTTTCAGAATGCCTAAACCCAGAGGCAGCCACGCTAGTGGTGAAACTGGCTTTAGCAACTGAATGTAGGGATCAATTGCCCGTGAAGTCACCTCCGAAAGACCCACCAGTACTCCAAGAGGGATGGCGATCAAGGAGCCAATGGTAAATCCAATCGCCACTCGCTGTAAGCTTGCCAGCAGATGCCAACCAATGCCTCTATCGTTAGGGCCATAATCGTAAAAGGGATCCGAAACCCACCCCCAAATAGTTACCAAGGTTCTACTGGCAGGGGGAATTAATGGAGAAAATACTCCGCCGCGTGCTCCGGCCTCCCAAACTACCAAAATCAAAAGCAAAGAGATCATAAACAAAGCAAATGCCTGCCGATTAGTACCCGGTAGGATCGAACGAATCCATCGCCCTGGCATAGCGGGAAGAAAGGACATTGTACCTCCAACGGGTTAAGGAAAAAATCTAGAGAAAATTTTAGTGCAATGGGATCGTCATCAACTGTTCAGTTTAAACAGATGGGATCCCTATCTGAGGGTCTAAACCCCAAACTTCTCGATTTGAGCTTGAATGTAAGCGACAGGATTACTAGGATCGAAGGTATCAAACTTCAGGGTTTCAACCCTTAGGTTTTCGGTAGGCGGGTTTTGTCCTAGCTCTCGAGCCAGCTCACGGGCCAAGTCTGTCAGGAAGATATCCTGAGTGATCTGAGGATAATCTGCGTCCGCCTCTGATAGGAGATTCCAGCGCACCAATTGGCTAATGATCCAGTAAGCAAAGCTCTGCCAGGGGTAGGGATCAAAATCAATCCGATTAGGAATGTTGAAGCTATTGCCTAACCCATCCTCAAATTGACCCGTCAGCACGGCAGTCACCACCGCCTCTGGCTGATTCAGAAACTCCCGCGGAGAAATAGCCTTGGCGATCTCGGCTCGATTTCCTGACTGGCTGGCATAGCTGGCTGCGTCGATGATCGCTTTGTTCACTGCTCGGAAGGTGTTTGAGTTCGCATCAATCCAGCTTTGACCAGCAGCGAAAACACAGCAGGGATGTCCTGGCCAAAGATCTTTACTCAGCATATGGATAAAGCCTACTCCCTCAAACACCGCCCGTTGGTTAAACGGGTCTGGCATCAACATGGCATCGATATCCCCTACCGCCATGCGAGCTACACTATCCGGCGGCGGCACAGGGTTAATCTGTACATCGGTGTCGGGATTGAGACCTCCGACAGCTAGGTAGTAGCGTAGCAGTAGGTTATGCATTGAGTATGGAAAGGGAACGCCGATTGTGAAACCTTTGAAGTCAGCAGGGCCTTTCACAGTGTTTTTGTACTTGTTGGCAATGGTAATGGCCTGGCCGTTGATGTTCTCGAGGCTAGCCACCCTAATCGGGAAAGCTGTAGATCCTAGGCCCAAGGTAATGGCAATAGGCATTGGGGAGAGCATGTGATAAGCATCTAATTCTCCGGCGATGGCAGAATCCCGCACCGCAACCCAACTAGGCATTTTCACCAACTGCACATTCAACCCATGCTTCTCATAGAACTTCAGGGGCTTGGCCATGATGATCGGGGTGGCACAGGTAATGGGAATAAACCCAATTCTCAGATCCGTTTTCTCAAGGGATCCCTGAGCTTGAACAGACAGTTCCTGTTGTCCTTGAGTGGCTGCCAACCCAATCACTGAAGCTGCCACCAACACCTGAGTCAAAAAACGCCGCCGCGAATAAGACCCTGTCCGAAGGGTATCCGTAAAAAATTCGGCTGCCTGAGGTCCAAAAGCCGCTACCATCGCTTGATCTAGACCGCCCGCTTGCCAAATCAGCTCCCGTAAAATTGGCTCCTTTTCTGGGTTACGCCGACTAAAGCGCTCCAAGACCAGCGTCTCTAGCATCTCAGTGCGGCTGATCTGATCCGCAAGCTTCAACACCTGCGGCCGATAAACTCCCATCTTGATTAAGTCATCCGCCAGATCCGCTGGACTTTGTGGCATGGAAGCAAGGAATTCACTGTGATCCTGTGGAGCATGTGAACCACCACAGGGACACCGTTGTGAGTCAAGGGTGAAGACTTTGTCAGTGGAAAACTGCATAGAGCCTCTCTCTTCTGCCAAAAGAGTGAACCAACGCTTCTTTCCTCACCTCAATCGTAGTAAGGAGATACTCAGTGAAAGTTACGTTATGTCTTCAACTTGATTCTGTAGCTTCAACTACAGTAAGAACATGGGCCTAGCTGTCTTACTTGCAGCATCTCTCTAGGCTCTGAGATTCCTTCTTTACCCGTAGCTCCTTATCCGGACGATCCTCAAAGGCAGAGAAAAACGTGCTGAGCTTCGAGTTTTGCCTCTACCGGCGTCCTTTTCGGCAGCCCTTGCGCACCCGCTACGGCCTATGGTCTGTCCGCGAAGGGATCCTGATCCGGCTGACGGATCTGGAGACGGGTCAGCAGGGCTATGGGGAGATTGCTCCCCTCCCCTGGTTGGGCAGCGAGACTTTGGAGCAAGCGCTGGCGTTTTGCCAGCAGTTGCCGGCTGAGCTATCCGAGGTGCAGATTGAAGGGATCCCAGCAACTCTGCCCGCCACTCGCTTTGGCTTGGAATGCGCCTGGCTGGCCTGTCGGGATCCCGGCTGGCTGGCCAGGGATCTCTCGGGGCTTGCGTTTTGTGGGCTTTTGGGAAAAGCCGTCCCCGTAGGTTCCTACCCGGTTTACAAAGGCAAGGTGGGGGTGGATGCCTTTGAGCAGGAGTGGAAAAAGCTAGCAAGCTGGCTGGAGCAACTGCCGCCCGGAGCCCGGCTGCGCCTGGATGCCAACGGGGGGCTGACCCTAGCCGAGGCGCGGCGCTGGCTGGCCCTCTGCGACCAGCTCAATCAGGAGTGGCCGGGCAAGATCGAGTTTTTCGAGCAGCCTCTGCCCCCGGAGCAGCACGCTGACTTGATCCAACTGAGCCGCGAGTTTCAAACTCCCCTTGCTCTGGATGAGTCAGTGGCCGGCCTGGAGCAGTTGCAAGCTGTCCACCGGTCGGGCTGGCAAGGGATCCTGGTGGTCAAGCCCTCTTTGGTCGGATCCGGTCTTGCCCTGAGGGACTACCTCAGCCAACACCCGGGCTTGGATCTGGTGTTTTCCTCGGCCCTGGAAACCCCTATTGGCGCTTGGCACGGCCTAGTTTGGGCGGGATCCCTGCAGGCAAAAACAGCCCATCCCAGAGCCTTGGGATGGGGGGTGGGGGAGTTTTTCCCAGAGTGGGATCCCGTTCAATTGGGCGCGATCTCGGCGTCGGAGCGGGCAGCCCTGATGCAGGCGGTGTGGGAGCGCCACAGCCGGCCCTAGACTGCAGCAGCCTGCTGTTTGGCATGTTCCTGCCGCAGGTAGGCCTGGATAAAGTGCATCAGCTCCTCCGGTTCGCCATTCATAAACGCCTCGACATTGTAGGTTTCGGCGTTGGTGCGGTGGTCTTTGATCAACTTGTAAGGATCGAAGGTGTAGGTGCGGATCCGGCCCCCAAAGCCCTGGGTCACCATTTCGCCGCGGATCTCGGCCAGCTTTTGCCGGCGCTTTTCCTCTTCCAATTCGATGAGCTTCGCCTTCAGGATCTGGATGGCCCGCTCCTTATTTTGCAGTTGGGAACGCTCCTCGGTGCAGCGCACGGCAATGCCGGTGGGCTTGTGGATGACACGCACCGCCGTTTCCACCTTGTTGACGTTTTGGCCGCCTGCCCCGCCGGAACGAGAAGTCTCGAACTCCAGATCCTCCATCCTCAGCTCGAACTCATTCTCTTCCTCCAGGATGGGCATGACCTCGACGCCGGCAAAGCTGGTCTGGCGCTTGCCGTTGGCGTTGAAGGGGCTGATGCGCTCCATGCGGTGGTTGCCCTTCTCGGCGGAAAGATACCCATAGGCGTAGGGCCCCTCGATCAACAGGGTGGCCGACTTGATGCCGGCCTCTGCCCCTTCCGAGTATTCCGAGAGGCTGACCTTGTAGCCCTGGTTTTCCGCCCAGCGGGTGTACATCTTCAGGAGCATCGCTGCCCAGTCTTGAGCGTCGGTTCCCCCCGCGCCGGCGGTAATGGTGAGGATGGCGCCGTTTTTGTCGTAGGGGCCGGAAAGCAGTTGCCGCAGCTCCCATTGGCCGAGCTCCCGCTCCACCGCCGCCAGGGATCCGGACACTTCCGCCAACAGCTCCGGGTCGGGATCCTCTTGCAACAGCTCCAGGGCGCTGGTGGCATCTTCCAGGCGATCCTTCCAGCGGTGGACTTGATCCCAGGAGGCCTTGAGGCTGTTGAGCTGTTGCAGGTGGCGGCGGGCCGCCTCGGCATCGTTCCAAAACTGCGGCTGCGCCGCCTCTTGCTCCAAAATGGCGATCTGTTGCTCTAGGCGGGGCAGGTCAAAGATAGTCCTGAGCACTGCTCAGGCGCGAGGTGAGCGATTCTAGGGTGCGTCTCAGATCGGCCAGTTCCATAGAGAGCATCAAGCTGCGCATCGGCTCCCATCCTAGCCTGTAGGCTAGCAATTCAACCAAGGGATCCAGCTCTTTTGCAGGTTTGCTGCAACACCGTGAACCGCATTCCTGGCCAATTGGGTGATCCCGCGCCGGCTCTAGGAGGCGACAGGGCGGCCTTAGGCGATGGCTTTTGCCGAAGGATCCCTGTCGAAGCACCTCAAGCCCGTAGCAGAATGGAAAATCTTGTTTCGGAGGCCGCTATGCTGAGGGTCTTTTCCTTGCTTTCCGGACTGGTTCTGGCCGGGGGTGTGGCTGCTCTGGCCATCACCAATCCCACCCCGGAAGCGTACGGGGCCTACGCAGGGGAACAGTTGGCTGCCTATGCCACGCGGGAATACTGCGCCCAGCTCCCGGCTTTTTTGCCCACCCTCATTGAGGAATGTCACGCCCTTGTGCAAGAGCTGCAACCGGAGTTGGCAGAGCTGTTCCTGCGCCAGACCCGCCGGCAAAACTTCATCCTCTTCAGCCTCTACAGCACCGATTTGTCGTTGCTTAACTTTGGCCCGCTGGGGATCTCTTTGCCCACCTACCACTTCCAAACTCTGGCGGTGGCAGGGCAGTTTTACACCTACGAGATCCGCGAGGGCCAGACCACTCCCAAAAAAGGCTAAACCTGGGCCCGCTCCAAGAGGGCTTGCAACTCCTCCAGGGCCGCCTGGGCCGACTGGGCCTGCTGGTAAAGGGATTGCACCATCTCGGCGCTGGCCTGGGCTGATTGCAGGGTGGATTGGCTTTGGCGTTGGATGCGCTCTGCCAAGCCGCGGATGCGGTTGCTGGCTTCGGTGGTGCGCCCTGCCAATTTGCGAATCTCCTGGGCAATGGCGCCAAAACCGCCACCTCCGCCGCTGCGGTTGGCCTCCACAGCCGCATTAAAGGAGAGCAGGCGAATATAGCCCGCCACCTCTACGATCAAGTCAACGATGGTGTTGATTTCTTTGAGCTCGCGGGAGAGCTCCTGGTTGCTGTCGGCAATTTCCTGAGATAGACGGCGAACGGCCTCTACTCCGGCAAAGGTGGCGGCAAAGGTGGATTTGCCCTTCTCCGAGAGCACCGAGCTGATCTCGATGATGCGGGCGTTGAGGCGGGCCAGTTCTTCGGAGCGCTGCTGGGCCTGGCGCCGCTCCCGATCTAGAGCGATGTTCTGGCTGAGGATCTCGGCCTTTTGCCGCTCCAGATCGCGGGCATACTGAAGGCTGCGGTTTTTCTCTTGCTCCAGCTCGGCCAAGATCCGTTGCATCTCCTCCTGCTGTTCTTGCAGCTTCCGCTGCGTGGCCAGATGCACCTGCGACTGGGCCACCAACAACACCGGCACATCCAAAAGGCGGTAGTCCTGGGAACCAACTTGTACCACCACCGGGTCGTAGATGGTCTCCTGGGGCCGCCGGAAGGCCTGGCTGGCCGCCGCGATGACATCGCAGTCGCCGGGGAGCAGCAAAAAGCCCCGTCCGTGGAACTCCACCATGGAGCTGATGGGCCGCTTCAAAAACACGTCTAGGCCATAGGGCTTGCTCAGCATCCACTCCAAAATGGCGCGGCGGGTCAACATCCCCTGCACCCGCGACCGCTCATCCAGCACGATGACCCCCGAAAGGCTGGGATCATCTTCTAGGCGGCGCACCACGTTCTCGCAGGTGGTGGACTCGCTCACCTGAAAGTCGACCAGAGCCAGATCGCGCAGCTTGGTGTTGATCGAGAGGGTGGGAGTGGGCGGATTGGTCAGGGTAGCCATCACAGGGATCCTCGGCGCGGGTTGGGCAGAGACAAGTGGCCAAGAATGTGCTATGTATAGAGGAGCACAGAGGCAGAGCTCTGCTCGCCTTTCCAGCGAACCGGTGGCAAACAGAGCCGGCCACCCTTAGTTTGGCTTGAGATCTTGTCTGCTGGCTACAAGCCTATACGGGATTGTGCGGAGAGATGCTCTTTCTTTTTCATTTGTGCTTTATTGGTGGGCAGGCGAGGAACCTGTTCTGAACCCAGGGGCTAAGGGGATCTGGGGTTAGCGAGCCTCTTGATAGCGGTGGTAGATCTCCAGGATTTCGCCGCGCCCGTGCTTAAAAGCTGCCACCACGTGGGGATCGAAGTGGCTGCCGCTGTTGTTTTCCACAAAGCGAAAGATCTCGTCTAGATCCCAGGCTGCTTTGTAGGGGCGGCGGCTGGCCAAGGCATCAAAGACATCGGCCAAAGCCACAATCCGCCCTTCCAGCGGGATCCCTTCGCCCTTGAGGCCCCGCGGGTAGCCGCTGCCATCGAACTTTTCGTGGTGGGTGAGGGCAATGATGGCGCTTTTTTTCATCAGCTCCGAGTCGGACTTGCTGAGGATCTCGTAGCCAATCTCAGGGTGGCGGTTCATGATCAGGCGCTCTTCAGGGGTGAGGGGGCCTGGCTTTTGCAAGATGGCATCCGGGATCCCGATTTTGCCCACATCGTGCAGGGGGCTGGCGTAGAAAATCAGCTCCTGTTCTCGGCTGGAGAGGCCCAACTCTTTGGCGAGAATGCGGGAGTAGTGGCTCATCCGCTTGAGGTGAAACGAGGTGTCTTGATCCCGGTATTCGGCAGCCTGGGCCAGACAGAAAATCGTTTCCAGGTGAGCGGCTTTCAGCTCTTCCCGCAAGCGCACATTTTGATAGGCAACCGCCGCCTGGGAAGCCAGGGCTTCGGCCACCCGGACTTCCAACTCAGAAAACGGCTGGCTCCAGTCAGCCACCTGGTTGGGCGCTGGGTCAGCAGGGCGATCCGGCCTGAGACGGTTCAAGAGTTGCAGGGCGCCGAGGATGTTTCCTGAGGGATCCCGCAGCGGCACCGTGAGCAAAGAGCGGGTGCGGTAGCCGGTTTGCTGATCTACTTGGGAGTTGAAGGCATAGGGCAAGCCCGGTGGCAAGCGATAGACGTCCGGCAAGTTCAAGCTCTCCCCAGTGAGCACCACATAGCCCACAATGCTGGAAGGAGTGAGGGGCAGGCGCAGATCCTGCAGCTCCTCGTTGCGGTTGACCACGAAAAAGCGCAACTCTTCTCCCTCCCGGATGAACAAGCTGGCGCCATCACAGCAGGTCAGCTCGCGGGCTTGGGCGACAATCAGTTCCAGCAGGCGCCTGAGATCCGTTTCCGAAGAAAGGGCGATCCCCACTTGAATGAGGCGTTGGCTGAGACGCAGGGCATCTGGGGTATCAAACCCGGTTTCGCGGGGGTGAAGGTCGAAGGGGGTGGCCAGGTGGGTCACGGTTGGTTCTCCATGGCAGAGTTTGGCAGCAGCGCGTTCACAATAGAACGGTAGCAGGGCCATGCGGCTCCTGCTGCTGCCCCAATCCCGTTGGGCGAGACCAGCCCAACAACACCCAAAGCACCCAGGTCTTGGGTTATCTCAAACCCAATTGAGGCACTCCCCAAGCGCCGTTGCCCCTTCTCCTTGCCAAGGCCCGTCTACTCTACATATTCTCCCGGCTGGGGAGCCGGGAGGCCAACGCGATTTTGCCCAAGCCCATCGGGATGACAGGATTCGAACCTGCGACCCCTTCGTCCCGAACGAAGTGCGCTACCAAGCTGCGCTACATCCCGCTGGTAGGCTTCTTCAACCGCCCACCAAGGCTCAATAAGTATAGCACGCCGGTCGGAGCAACCCTGGAAGGAAGGGATCCAATCTGCGCTAAGCTGCAAAAACACCCCTCTTGTCAAGCCAGGTATGAGTCAGTCCAAGGGTTTCAGCCCATCCAGGCCGGAGAAAAAGCCGGCCAAAGCCAACACGGCCAAGCGCAAGGAAGCCGCCAAACGCTACGACGAGCTGAAAGCCAAGGGGATGCCGGAGTTCAACATCTTTGTTCGACATCGCCAGCCCGCGCCCGGCAAGCCCAACCCCTGGCTGCCGGTGGGATCCCTGGCGGTGGGGCGTTCCGGTGCCATTCACCAGGCCATTTTCCAAAATGAAGAAGAGCTCAAAAAAGCAGCCGTGAGGCTGTTTCCCCGTCTTAGTAAAGTGAAAGATGACCTAGAGTTTGGGTTTCGCCTCAAAGATCCAGACTTCCAAGACGAGCCGATCCAGGTGGCGATCCGGCCCCAGCCCTCGCCCCTTCAAGTTTGGATGACCAAAATACGGAGTTGGTTGGGCCTATCTGCTCAAAAAACTTCCCCAAAAACCTGAGGACAGCCTGTCAAACAGCCGCAAAGGCTCTGGGCAGCCAGCCCACAATCAGAGGGTTAACCACCTCTGGGCGTTCGTCATGGGGGCAATGGCCGGTATTGGGAATGGGCAAAAACTGGTAGTCGATCCCCTGCACATGGTTTTCAAAGCCGCATCCCCGTTGAATGGGCGTCCAGGGATCCTCTTCTCCCCAGAGCACCAACAGCGGACAGCGCACCTGGGGCAGCAGAGATTCGGGAGTGGGGCCGGGAGGAGCGGTGAGGATGGCAGCAAACACCTGCTGAGCGCCCACATCACAGGAAGGGGCATAGAGGAGCTCCACCAGCTCATCGGTAATGGCGGCGGGGTTGCGATATACCTGTTTCAGGGTGGCACGGATCCGCTGCCGCTGCCGCACCCGATCAAACACCCACGGCCCGGTCGCCGGAGAGGCTACCAGGGCAGTAAAGGCGGCCATGAAAACGCGGAAAATCGGGTTGAGCTCGTGGGAGCGGTGGTTCAGGCCGCCGGCACAGTTGAGCAGCACCGCCCCTGCGGCCAGTTGAGGGTGTTGGGCGGCCATCATCAAGCTGAGCAAGGCCCCGATGGAATTGCCAATAAACACCGCCGGCTGCTGCACGTGCTGCTGCCAAAAATCCGCCAGCAACTCCGCCCACAGATCTAGGCTGTAGGGGAGAGCAGGCTTGGCCGAGCCACCAAACCCCAGCAAATCCAGGGCATAGACCCGGTATCCCGCCTCAGCCAGCACGGGGATGTTGTGCCGCCAATGGCCGATGGAAGCCCCAAAGCCATGCACCAAGACCAGCGGAGATCCGGATCCCTGCACCACGTAGCGAATGGCATGGCCGCGCCAGCTCCAGACTTGAGGAGCAAAAGGCGCGATGACATCAGCCGCCCAACCGGCAGGAGAAGCAGTGAACACAGCCAGAAAGAGGTGGAAATGTTCTGAGACTACTCCTTCATCCTACTGCCACTCTGGAATAGCCTCGTCTTCTGGCCCTCACCCCCCAACCCCTCTCCCAGAGAGAGGGAAGTCACGGCTTCTCTAGACTAGAAATGACTCCCAAATGCTCACATCCGGCTGCTGCCGACCAGTGCGGGCTCGGAATCTGGGCAAGTATCCACCAGTCCAGTTGTTTTAGAGCGTGGCCCCTGGTGCCCGCAAGCCGGTTGGACGGGTTAGAGTAAAGGGACTGTTAAGATTTCTGATGGTTTTGCGGTTGCCGAGGCAACACTGCGCAAATGTAACACTACGCAACTCTGCACCCCCCATGCTCCATCCTCTGCTGCAACGGCTGCGCTCCTCCACCCTGACCCCGCTGCGGGATATCCACTGGACACCAGAGCTATTCGGGATCCTCTTGGTGTACTTTGTGCAGGGGGCGCTGGGCTTGGCACGGCTGGCCACCAGCTTTTATCTGAAAGATAGCTTGGGCCTCAGCCCGTCGCAGGTGGCAGCGTTGATGGGCGTTGCCATGAGTCCCTGGATCCTCAAACCCCTCTACGGCCTGCTGTCGGATACCGTGCCCGTAGCGGGCTACCGCCGTCGTCCTTACCTCTTGCTTTCTGGGCTTCTGGGGTGCGTGGCTTGGCTGGGCATGGCGCTGTGGGCGCCGACGGCTGGGCTGGCCACCCTGTGGATGGTTTTGGGATCCCTGGCGGTGGCGGTGGGAGATGTGATCGTGGATTCGCTGGTGGTGGAGCGGGTACATGGCCATGACTGGGCAGGGACGGGCACGCTGCAATCTTTGACTTGGGGGGCAACGGCCTTGGGATCCCTGCTCACCGCCTATTTGGGAGGGGCGCTCTTGGCCCATTATTCGCCGCAGGTGGTGTTTGGGCTGACGGCCTTTTTGCCGTTGTTCATCGCTCTAGCGGCTTGGGTGATTGTCGATCAGCCGGTGGCGTTGTCTCAAGGCTGGGATCCCTTGCAGCAACAGGTGCGCCAGGTGTGGCGGGCGCTGCGGCAGCCCAGCATTCTGCTGCCGGTGCTGTTTGTATTCGTTTGGCAGGCCACTCCCAGCGCCGATGTGGCTCTTTTTTACTTTGTTACCAACGACCTCGGCTTTGGGCCGGAATTTTTGGGTCAGGTGCGCTTGGCAACCAGCATGGCCAGCCTGCTGGGGGTCGGGATCTTCCAGGTGTATCTGCGGCGGATCCCACTGCGGCCCCTATTCGGCTGGATGACGGTGCTCTCGGCGGGATTGGGCCTGACCAGCCTCATTTTGGTCTATCACCTCAATCGGGATTGGGGCATCGACGATCACTGGTTTAGCTTGG
The DNA here is from genome assembly GCF_047462495.1 of Synechococcus sp. H55.2. Lineage (NCBI taxonomy): Bacteria > Bacillati > Cyanobacteriota > Cyanophyceae > Synechococcales > Synechococcaceae > Synechococcus > Synechococcus sp. H55.2. Next base: position 13,195 of record NZ_JANSJH010000049.1, read on the forward strand.
GGGACAGCTTGGTGCTGACGGTGGCCGGGCAAATTGCCTTCATGCCGGTGCTGGTCTTGGCCGCCCGCCTTTGCCCCCCTGGGATCGAGGCCACCCTCTTTGCCCTGCTGATGTCGGCTTTTAATCTGGCGGGGTTTCTCTCCCAAGAGCTGGGATCCCTGCTGATGCATGGGCTGGGGGTGACGGAGACCGATTTCAGCCGGCTGGGGCTGCTGCTGATCCTGACCAACCTTTCCACCCTCTTGCCCTTGCCGTTTTTGGGCTGGCTGCCGGAAGGAGCCGATCGCCTGAGCGGTGCGGAGCACTATTCAGAGGCGGAAGCCCAGGCCTCTCTGGAAGCTTTTTTGCAGGATGTGCGCCCAGAAGAGACCGAGGCTGCTTTGGCGATAGAAGGGGTCGCTCTGGTCGAAACCGACTTGAATTAGAGTTGGTTTCAAACCTGATGAAGACACTCCCCAATCACTCCGCGCCGCTTCCCTCACCCCCAACCCCTCTCCCAGAGGGAGAGGGGAGTTAGGAAGCTGGGTGACGAACCGTTTTACTGTTGCCAGTCTGACCTTGGAGCAGAAAAGGATCCCAGCGCCCAGATCAACCGCTGCGCAGCGCTGAAGAGCACCAGAATCGCCATCAGCCCAAACAAACCCACCATGTACTCGGGGAAAAGGAAAAACAAACTGTAGAGAAAGATGGTTTCGCTGCCCTCGATCAGCCCAGGCGGCATGGTTAGGCTGGTCAGTTCCCCTAAGGACTCTGTCCCGTTGATGCAAACAACCCTTCGCCGTTTTTCCAGCAGCCCCGCCAGGTACATCCAAGCGCAAAGGTTGATGTAAAAGCTGGCCAGCATCAGGGCCAGAAATGCATAGCCTGCCAGGGATCCCTGGTGAAAGGCCAGCCCCAGGGGAACGACCGCATACACCACCACATCCAGCAGCATATCCAGGTAGCCGCCCAGATCGCTTTGCCGCCCCTGCAGCCGAGCCAAGGTGCCATCTAGCCCATCCATCAACCGGTTCAGCAGCCACAGGCCCAGCCCCCATCCATAAGCCCCGTAGGCCGCTGCTGCGCCAGAGGCCAGGCCCACCGCAAACCCCGACAAGGTAATGACCAGGGGATGCACCCGTTGGAGAGGGGTTTGCAGCACCGGAGCCAAGAGCCGCTCCTTCCACTGCCTCAGGGTTTTATCCAGCAAGGAACACTCCTTTGAGAGTCGCCCGTTGGGAGCTAACTTGGAACTCATCATCCCAGATCCAGAAGGCGAGCGTGTAGGCTGAGACAGACTTAAGCTGGGCCAAGCCCGCTGGGTAAACTTAAGAAAGAAGGGGCCAAGCACTGGTCAACCCAGCAAGTGGCGCTTCCAGAAGGCTGAGCAACCCTGACCCCGGACACCCCCATGAGCGAGACTCTTGCTCCTGCGCTAGAGGCGACTGACCTCCATCCCGAACCGGCCATCGCCATCTCCGGCTTGACCAAAACCTATCGCACTGGCTTTTGGTTGAACAAGGTGGTCAGCCCCCTCAAGGATTTTTCTTTGACAGTGGCCCGCGGCGAGACCTTTGGGCTGTTGGGGCCCAACGGGGCCGGCAAAACCACCACGATCAAATGCCTGCTGGGGATTGTGGAGCCCACCAGCGGCAGCGGCACGCTCTTGGGCAAACCTTTGGGGGATCGCTCCATCAAGCAACAGGTGGGCTATTTGCCGGAGAACCCCTATTTTTACGATTACCTGACAGCATGGGAATTTCTCCATTTTGCCGGCAAGCTGTTTCGCCTGCCCGATAGCCTTCTCAGGGAGCGGATCCCGCAACTGCTGGAGCTGGTGGGGCTTTCTGTAGATACGGCCCGCAAAAAACAACTGCGCACCTACTCCAAGGGCATGCTGCAGCGCACCGGCATGGCCCAAGCCCTGATCAACGACCCGGAGCTGGTGTTTCTGGATGAGCCGATGTCGGGGCTGGATCCCATGGGCCGCTACCAGATGCGGGAGATCATCTTGTCCCTCAAGCAACAGGGCAAAACGGTGTTCTTTAACAGCCACATCCTGGGGGATGTGGAGGTGATCTGCAACCGCGTCGGCCTGATCGTCGGCGGCAAATTGGTGCAGCAGGGGACGTTGGACGAGCTGCTGGGCCAGAGCAAAAGCTACCGCGTGCAAGGGCACGGTGGCGCCATCGACCAGTTCCGCGACTGCCTAGGGCACTTCTCGATCCAGGGATCCCATTGGTCGGGGGAATGGAGCGGATCCCTGCCGGAGCTGCTGACCCTTCTCAGCCAGGCGGGGGCGGTGGTGACCGATTTGCATTGGCAGCGGCAATCTTTGGAAGAATTCTTTGTCAATCAGGTGCGGGCTATCGAAGGCGATCATCCCGTCTCTGCCTAGACTTGCCCCACCCCAGTTGCTCTCCAGCGCAGCAGAAAAGCCTACACTGGGGGAGTAAGCCGCTACCGGGATCCCTATGGTGCCCCTGATCATCGATTGCGACCCCGGCCAAGACGATGCGGTGGCCCTGCTGCTGGCAATGGCCTCACCTGAGCTGCAGTTGCTGGGCATTACCACGGTGGCTGGCAATGTCTCTGTGGAGAAGACCAGCCGCAACGCGCGGCAGATCTGCGAGTTGGCCGGTCAGCCGCAGATGGGAGTCTATGCCGGCTGCCCTCGCCCCCTCTTGCGCCCCCTGGAAACTGCTGAGGACGTGCATGGCAAAAGCGGGATCGACGGCGCCAATTTGCCGGAGCCGCAGATGCCGCTGGGATCCCGGCACGCGGTGCAATTTCTCATCGAGACCCTGATGGCTGCCCCTGAGCCGGTTACCCTGGCGCTGCTGGGCCCGATGACCAACTTGGCGGTGGCCCTGGTGCAGCAGCCCCGGCTTGTGGAGCGCATCGGGCGGCTGGTGTTCATGGGAGGATCTGCCTTTGAGGGCAATGTCACCCCGGCAGCCGAGTTCAACATCCTCACCGATCCCCACGCCGCCCAGATCGTGCTCAGCGCCGGGATCCCAGAGGTGGTGATGCTGGGTCTGCACGTCACCCAACAAGTCCTCAGCACGCCGGAGCGGATCGAGCGGATTCGCGCCCTCAACACCCAGGTGGGGCAGACGGTGGCCAACATGCTCACCTTTTACGGTAAGGTCGATGTGGAGCGCTACGGGTTGCCGGGGGGGCCCTTGCACGACCCTTGTGTTATCGCCTACCTCTTGCAGCCGCAGTTGTTTGAACTCAAGCCCTGCTATGTCGAGGTGGAAACGGCCAGCCCCTTGAACCTGGGCCGGACGGTGGTGGATCGCTGGGGATCCAGCGGCCGTCCCGCCAATGTCCAGGTGGCTTTTGGAGTAGATCCTGAAGGGTTCTACCACCTGCTCACCGAGCGCCTGGGCCGTTACCGATAATTCTGGTTAACTTTATCCTTGAGGCCAGATCTGAGGTGGACAATCCCGGCGCCGTCCAAAGTGTCAAACTGGCGTGGGTAAACCTGCCCACCGCCGTTACCCTGCTGCGGTTGGCAGGGATCCCCTTTGTTTTGCTGGGGCTGAGCCTGAGATCCCCGTTGGGAGAGCGGCTGGCCCTCTGGGCGTTTTTGCTGGCGGCGGCAACCGATTGGCTGGACGGCCACTTGGCCCGCCGCTATGGGCTGATCACCGATGTGGGCAAAGTTTTGGATCCTTTGGTGGATAAGCTGCTGGTGGTGGCGGCCCTGCTGGGCCTGCTGGAGCTGGGGCGGATCCCGGCCTGGGGAGTCTTTTTGCTGGTGGGGCGAGAGCTGGTCATTGCCGGTTGGCGGGCCAACCAAAGCCAAATCCGCGGCGCCAATCTCTGGGGCAAAGCCAAGACCGTGACCCAAATCCTGGCCATTGCTCTGCTGATTTTGGGGTGGCCGGGCGGGATCCCTTGTTTTTGGGTGGCGGTGGTTCTCACCCTGATCTCTGGCCTGACCTATTTGCACAACGATGGTGTTGCCAAATCCTCCCCGTCGCGATAGCGGCGCGGAGCGCTATGATGAGCAGCGCATCCTCGGGTTGGATCCGGGCCTGGGAACTTTGGGTTTTGGTTGCATTCTGGCGGGATCTGCCGGGTTAAAACCCGTGGATTATGGGGTGATCAGCACCCCTAGCCAACACTCGATGCCGGAACGGCTGCAAACGCTGTACGAGGACTTGAGCCAGTTGCTGTGCCAACTGCGCCCGCATCAGGTGGGGCTGGAAAAGCTCTTTTTCTACAAAATGGGCAACACCATTGCCATCGCTCAAGCTCGTGGCGTGATCCTGCTCACCTTGGCCCAACATCACCTGGTGCCGGTGGAGTTTACCCCTGCCCAAGTCAAGCAAAGCCTGACAGGCTACGGACGCGCCGACAAACAGGCCGTACAAGCCGCCGTGGCCCGCGAGCTCAACCTGCCCAACCTGCCCCGTCCGGATGATGCCGCCGATGCCCTGGCTATCGCCATCACGGTCTGGCACCACCGCTTCTTTTGAGGGATCCCGGCCCCGTTCGACTTCAGCAAAGGCGACCAGATTGGCCGTTCGCGCTGGCGGGCCGAAGGCCTTTCAAGATGGGCTAGACTCAGTACAGCGAGAAGCACAAGCCCTATGCCTTCTTCTTCCGTGGATGTTCGCGAGCTGCCCCTGTTTCCCTTGCCGGAGGTGGTACTGTTTCCGGGCCGCCCCCTGCCGCTGCACATTTTCGAGTACCGCTACCGCATGATGATCAACACCATCCTGGAGACGGATCGCCGCTTCGGGGTGCTGATGTTCAATCCCCAGACGGGATCCCCGGTGCGGATAGGCTGTTGTGCTGAGGTGTTGCAGGTGCAGCGGTTGCCGGATGACCGCATGGACATTTTGACCTTGGGGCAGCAGCGCTTCCGCGTCCTGGATTACGTGCGGGAAAAGCCCTTCCGGGTGGGGCTGGTGGAATGGATCGAGGATGAGCCGACCACCTCTTCCGAGGAGCTGCAGAGCTGGGCGCGCCAGGTTACGACTCTCCTGCAGGACGTGGTGCGTCTTTCGGGCAAATTGATGGAGCGCGATACCGAGCTGCCGGAGCAGCTTCCCACCACCCCTGTAGAGTTGTCCTACTGGGTGGCCAGCCACTTCCAGGGAGCCCCTCAGGAGCAGCAAGCGCTGCTGGAAATGGTCAACACCGAAAGCCGGCTGCGCCGCGAAGCCGAAATTCTCGAGTCCACCCGCAAGCACCTGGCCGCCCGCACAGCCCTCAAGGATCTGTTTACAGAAATCTCCTGAGGTGCCTGTCAACCGGCCAGCTCTGCTCCCATCTGTTCTGGCAACTCTTGTGGATTTTAA
>NZ_JANSJH010000050.1:0-18418 GCF_047462495.1 Synechococcus sp. H55.2
GCTGCTCAGCAGTAGACAGATAGCGCTGTTGGTAGCCGGGCCACTCCTGGAGGGCTAGCTTTTGTTGCTCTTGGAGAAGGGTTTGCAGTTCTGAGTCTGCGGGCAGCTCGGCTTGCAAAACTTGCAAGTCGTTAAAGCGGCCCAGTTGGTCTTGCAAGCGCTTCAGGGTCGCTATCCAATCTTGCATGGCTTCCCCGTAAAAGGGCGCAAAAAACTCCACCTGATAGCGCAGCCGTTTGGTAGCCTTGCGCAGCTCGTGCAGTTGCTCAGCTTGAGCCTCCGTCCTGGGAAAAGCAGGGATCCGCCAACCCGGTTGCAGCAGCCACTCGGCCAGCAGAGGGGTCAGCAAATGGGGCAAGCTTTCCAGCAAAGGCAGCTCTGCCTGAGGCTTGTAGCGCGGGTGAGCCAGCCACTGCTCGCAGGCGGCTTGAAACTCCAGAAAGTCAGAATCTTCGAGGGCGCGACGGGAGCGCTTCTCAGCTTGGGCTCGACGTTGCCGCAGATCTTGCCTTAGCTTCTCCAGCTCCGCTTGCTGGGCCGCCGGGATCCCTTCCCAGCACGGCTCCTGCAGGATTTCCAGCAGCACGTCCAGATCCCGCTGTTTGCCCAAAGCCCTGGCCAACTTTTGCAGGCGTTTGGGCTTAAGAGGTTTGGGCAGCCGGACAGATCCCTGAAACACCTCCACCCAGGTGCCAATACGGCGCAGGATCACCCGGATTTGATGCAAGGATTCTACTGCCTCTGGATGCTGGGCCAGAACTCGCCGCACGTGTTTTTGCAGTCGCTGCCATTGCTGGCTCAACAGTTGGTGGGCTTGGAGCGCCAGAGAGGACGAGGACAAAGGGGAAAGCATGATCTGGTTCTGTTCACCCTTTTGCTCGGTACCCAGCAACATCGCATCTATAGACAGGTCTCCCTTTCCAAAAGCCCAGCGAAGCAATCGAAAAGACAAAACTCTCGCCCGCGGAGCTGCCCAGCCAACCTAACCTAGGAAGAGGTAGAGCGGCTTTGCTTCTTAACCTAATTTTAACCTTAAGGGGGCGAGAGGGGAGAGATACTAACTTGCACTGTTGTCGCGCCGGGGTAGGCGGGGCTTCACCACCGACCAAATCCGTGCCGCTACCTCGGCAGGGGATCCCTCGGCATCGATGCGGACAGTCCGCTGCGGTTCTGCAGCGGCCAGGGCTTGGAACCCTTGGTAGACGCGGCGGTGGAACTCCAGGTGCTCCTGTTCCAGTTTGTCGCCAAGATGGGAGCGCGCTAGCCCCACTTCGGGAGCAAGATCCAGCCACAGGGTGAGATGCGGCTGCAGCCCGCCGGTGGCCAAGTGGTTGAGCTGGCGGATCTGCCCCAAATCCAGCCCCCGACCGTAGCCCTGGTAGGCCAGGGTGGAATCGGTGTAGCGATCACAGATCACCACTTGTCCCGCCGCCAGGGCCGGCGCGATGACCTTGCTCACGTGTTCAGCCCGATCCGCCGCGTACAGGAGCAGCTCGGCCAGCGGCGTCATGGGATCCCCGTGCAACAGCAGCTCCCGCAGCACCTTTCCCAGTGCTGTGCCCCCTGGCTCGCGGGTACACAGGCAAGCATAGCCCTCTTGTTGAAGCTGCTCGGCCAAAAGGGACTGCTGAGTGGTTTTGCCCGCTCCTTCTCCACCTTCTAAGGTGATGAACACGTCCTCGCCCAGGAGAGTGTGTCAAAGGATTGTTTGAGGGGCATGGCTAGCGCAGGTTGAGTTGAGGCTGCAAATTGAAGGAGTGCCCCGGCACCATCACGTACACATCGGGGATGTTGGTGGGCTCCAGGCCTTGCAAGGCCAGCCCTTCGATGTTGGAGCGCAGGGTGTTGTTGATGGTGGTTTCCAGTTGGGACAAAACCTGGGCCTCGTTACCCTGACTGGCCAAGCTGGGAAACTGGTTGTAGATGGCGCGGGCCAAGCCGCTGGCGAGAGGGAGCTGGATGAGGGTGAGGTTGGATCCCCCCAATTGTGGGCCTAAGGTGTCTGCCCGCCCGCGGATGCCCAAGGCCTGCAGGGCGTTGGCGGTTTGGCTGACGGGGATGGTGCAGGTGTCCATCTTGTAAATGGGCACCGAAGCCATGGTGAGGGCGGAAACGCTGGTCAGTTGCACCACGGTAAAGGAAGCCGTGCCATTGTAGGCAAAGCAAAAATCCCGGAAGGCCGCCGGCACGTTGGCCGCGCGGATGGGACGCTCATCGTCGAAGCCGCCCGACTCGGCAAAGATGTTGCGGATGGCAAACCCGCCGAAGAAAGCCAGCAAGGCCACCACCAGCAGGATTGTCAGATCCGAGGAGGAGACTCCCCCTGAGGAGCTGCTGCTGCGTCCTCCACCTCCATATCCTCCACTGCCGCCGTAGCCGGCGGTGTAGCCGTAAGTTGCAGACCGGTAGGAGCCGGCATAGGCAGAAGAGCGGGCGGATCCGTTCCGGCTGCCGGAGACAGAACGGCGGGGAACTAGGGCCTGTCCAGAACGCTCACCCGCTCTTCTCTGCTCACCCTTTTCGTTGTCTCGGCTGCGGCCAGAAGGTCGCGAAGCCCTGTGGCTATCCCGCCCATTCTCCTCATCCAGCCAATCTTCTGCGCCCGCAACAGTTGAGCCCTCTTCCGGCAAAGGGGGCGGAGAACGACGGCCGCCCGCTGCTCCGCTGGAGTTTGGACTGGAAGTAGAATCTGGAGAACCACGGCCAGCAGCCTGCTCTGTCGCGGCGGTGGGATCGCGATCCTCAAACTCGGAGAAGCTCATGTTGCCTCAAGTACTCCCTTTCGGCTGCCAACGCAAGAGGGTTTTCCCTGTCCCAAACCCTCAAGAATTGGACTAGTGTATCCTAGCAGCTCCCAAGCCTTTGGTGAGTCTAGGCTAGCCCAGACTGCCCTCCAAGGCGAGCAACTGCTCCTTGAGGGCGCGTAGGGCCTGGCCGCGGTGGCCGATGGCTTCTTTTTGCGCCGGGCTCATCTCGGCAAAGGTTAGCTCCACCTCCGGCACCCAAAACAGCGGGTCGTAGCCGAACCCCCCCTTTCCCCGCGGCTGGGTCAAGATTTCCCCGTGGCAAAGGCCTTCCACCAACGCCTGCACCTGGCCCTGGGGATCCACCAGGGCGATGGCGCAGTGAAAGGTGGCTCGGCGATTTGGGATCCCTTCCATCTCCTGCAGCAGCCGCTGGATGCGGGCGGCATCGCTGTTAGCATAGCGAGCCGAGTGGATCCCGGGGGCGCCGCCAAGGGCTGCCACCGCCAGGCCGGAATCGTCGGCAATGGCCCACTCTCTCAGAGCTTTGGCCACGGCCTTGGCTTTGAGAAGGGCATTCTCGGCAAAGGTGGTACCGGTCTCTTCCACCTCAATTGCTGCAGGCAGACGGAGCAGCTCCCAAGCGGGGGCATGGGCTTGGAAAAAGGCGTTGAACTCGCGCCATTTGCCAGGGCTGCTGCTGGCCAAGATCAAAGAACGGGGCATGAAAGGGATCCTAGCGCAAATCCAAGGGATCCCTACCTAATCGATCTCGAGAACCATGTTGTGCAGAGCCGCGTTGATCACCAGGGTGGATCCCCACCGCTCTACCTTGCCCCCATCCCAATGCATGTGTCCGCAGATGTAGTAGCGCGGCTGCACCTGTTCCAATAAGGGGCGCAAAGTGGGCGTGCAATGGTGATACCATTTTCCGCCTTCATCCAAAAGACCTTGCGGCGGAGCATGGGTCAGCAGCAGGTCAATGGGCCGGGGGGGTTGACGGTAGAGGTGGAGCAGCTCCTGCAAATGGCCGGAGGTGAGAGACCAGCTCCAACCACAGGGGGGAGTCCAGGGCACAGCCAAAACCTGTAACCCCAGCCACTCAAAGCAGCAGGACTGGGTGATGGCCCGCCCCCAACTGCCAGCCAGCGAATCCAAAACCGCAGCCGCCGGATCGTGGTTGCCGGGCAGGAAGAGCCAGGGCTTGCCCAAACTCTCCACCGCCGCCAGAAAAGATTGCAACTGGGCTACCTCGGCTTGCGCTGCCGGATGAAAGCCCTGGGTGGCTTTACGGGAGGGCTTGCCGGCCTTGGAACAGAAATCGCCGCAGTTGATGTAAGCATCCACCTGTGGCAGATGGGCCAGGGCCTGCCGGATCAGCCGGTCGCTGCCGTGGTAGTCGGAGCCCAGCAGTAGCTTAATTCCCATGCTGCCCTACACCGCTGGCGCAAAAGGAATCTGCAGCAGCCGGGCGGCCACTTGCTGCCAGGAGCTGCGGTACCAAGCTTGCTGGGCCTCCAGTTCTTCGTCCAGGGATCCTGTGGGGCCAAAATCCGAACAGGCATACCCCAGGGAGCGCAAGCCTGCCACCAATACCGCCGGAGACAGCCACCATTGCTGGGCCAAGCGCAGCAGATCCACCTGGCTGTGGGTTTGCAGGTATTGGCGGAGCTGGCGTTGCAAGCCGGTGGCGGAGGGTAGGGGCACCGCTTGCCGATGGACGGCGATCAGCAGCTCACTGCTGGGAGTACCCCAGAGCAGCCACTTGAGGTGATCCACAGAAGGAGGCCAACTCCACAACCAGAGTTGATCGTAGCGGTGGCCGGTTTGGGGGCGGTCGTAGTGGAGAGTCAAGTGCCGCCCAGAAGACAGGACAAGCGAAGGGCGGCGGAAGCCGTAGAACAGGATGGTTCCCCGCGCCCGGGGCAAGAGGACAGAAAACCGGTCTACAGCTTGCCAACGCAAAGGCTGGGTGGGCTGGGGGGTGGGTCGCCAGATCAACAGGGGTGAGGACTCGGTCTCGCTCTGGGAGTGGGACATGGAAGGAGCAGCGTCCAGAGGAAAGGGGGGGGTGCGGGCAGCAGCCTCTTGGGCAGGTCGGATCCCGACAATTTCCAGCTCCAGTTGGGTTTCTCCCTGCCACGTTTTGGCCTTCAGAGTGTAGGCGAGGTCAACTCGGTCGGGCAGGGGATAATTCTCAGCCCCTCGCCAGCGAATGGCCCACAGGGGACGGCTGCGGGCTTTGGCGGTTGAGGCTAGTGAGGGTTCTGCTCGGTTGCCAAAGGCAGAAGTGTCGGGATCCTGAACCAGCAGCTTCAGGTGGCTGGGGGTATCCCCACTAACGGCCCTTGCGCCAAAGCGCTGCTGTTGCAGCACCTGCAGGTTGCGGCTGCAGAAGACCGGCTCAGGGTTGCCGATGCCACAGGGCTGCAGATGCTGAAGCTCTCGATAGAGGTCAAGGGTGAGATCCGCCAGTGCCACCTCCACGTCGATCTGTACCAGCGGCTGGATCTGCTCCGGCTGCAACTGCTGTTGGGCAAACTGCCGCAGCCGCTCTTCAAAAAGAGGCCAGTTTTCCGCCCTCAGGCTAAATCCCCCTGCCGCCGGGTGGCCGCCGTGTTTGCTGAACAGATCTTGGCAAAACTCCAACGCCTGAAACACGTCGAACTCCGGGATCCCCTGCCGCGCCGAGCCGCTGACCTCCCCTTGCCGCGACTGGCTGCCGATGAACACCGGACAGCCCAAACGCTCTGCCAAGCGCGAGGCCACGATGCCGATCACCCCTTTGTGCCATTTCTGCTGCGGGGATCCCAAAATCGTCAACACCCGTTCCTGCCGCAGATCCCGACCTTGCCGGGCAATTTGCTCCAGGGCCTCGGCCTCGATGCGGCTGCACATCTGCTGCCGCACCTGGTTGAGGCGTTCGCAGCGGCGGGCCAGTTTCTCCGCCTGCTGCGGGTCGTCGGTGGTCAGCAACTGGATCCCCATTCTCGCCTGGCCAATCCGCCCAACGGCGTTGATGCGCGGCCCCAGGCCAAACCCAATCCACTCAGGCCGCAGCTCCTCTGGGGATCCCTGCACCCCCATCACCTGCAACAGGGCGCGGATCCCGGCCACCTGGGAAGTGGGCAAGAGGTTCAGCCCCTGCCGCACCCAAAGGCGGTTGATCCCTGTCAGCGGCGCCAAATCGGCAATGGTGCCCACGGTAAACAGTTCCAGCGCCACCCGCTCCAAATGGCCGTCACCGCGCCGCTCCGCCAGCGCCTGGGCCAGGAGGTAGGCCACCCCCACCCCGGCCATCCCTCGATAGGGAGAAGAGAGCGGGAGCTGTTTGGGATTGAGGATGGCGTCGGCAGGGGGCAACTGGGGCGGCAAATCGTGGTGATCCGTCACGATCACCGTCAAACCTAGGGCTTTGGCCAGTTGGATGGGCTCGTGGGCAGAGATGCCGTTGTCCACCGTGAGGATGAGGCGCACCCCCTCGCGGTGCAGCTCTTGCACCATGCGGCTGTTGAGGCCATAGCCCTCGGTCATGCGGCTGGGAATGCGGTAAACCACTGGCGTGCCCCGCAACGCCCGCAGCAGCAGAGCCGTGCTGGTCATGCCGTCGGCATCGTAGTCGCCGCAGATGGCAATGGGCTCTTGTCGGCAAATCGCCCCATCCAGCAGTTCCACCGCCAGCGGCAAATCGGCAAAATCCTGGCTGGGCGGGGGCAGGTGGGCGGGATCCGGCTGCAAATACCGCTGCACAGCAGCAGGGCTAGAGAGGCCGCGATTGAGCAAGATCTGAGCCAACACAGAGGAGACCCCCACTGCCTCGGCCAAGTTCTGGGCAGCCAGTGTGTCTGCAGAATGAAACAGCCAGCGTTGGGCAGGGATCCCGGCCATTGCAATCGGTCTTCAGGTAGCAGGTAGCAGTGCTACAGTTGGCCTATGGGCTATCCTTTTGACATTAACTCAAAACGCTCCTCTGCTCTTTCCTGCCGCCGATGTATTCTCTGCTGCTTACCTATGGCCTCAACCCGCTGACAGGCTGGAAGCTATTGGTCAAGTCTCCTGAGCAAGCCTCTCTGTGGACGTTGGCCCGGCAGCTTTGGAGCCGCCCTGGATCCCGGCGCCGCAGGCCGCGCCTCCAAATCTCTCTCGGCCGCCTCGTGCCCGAACAGACCGAGCGCCTGTCTAAACTGGAGGTGCTGCTGCGTCTAAGATTTTTCATCGCCCTCGAAGCCGAAACCCCGGATCAGCCCTTGCCAGCTCTTCCCTCCGGCCAGGGATCCGCTATTCAGCTTGCCCACTACACAGAGGGCTCGCAGCAGTACAAGACGGAGATCATCCGCTTTGCCCTGGGGGGATCCCGCACCCTGACTGCTCGGCGCCGCCGGCGCCGCCGCTTCTGAAAACCCCTGGGCCGCAAACCATTCCCGCCAGGGGTGGAGTTCTGCCGACCTGTCTATACTAGAGATGCACCCAAAAATGCGCTAAGTCTGTGCTTATCCCGTGAACGCCGGGCTGTTTCAGTGCCGCAGATGGCTTATAAACCAAAGGGCTGCTCCAGGGTGGCAGGGGCTCCCTGCTCCACGGCTGGGGATGACAGCGGCCCTCTTGGCCGGATCCCTGGCGGCTTTTGTCCTCGCCCTGCCTGCTGCTTTGGCCTTGACCCGCTACCAGGTACATGTGCTGGCCAACGAGGCAGCCGCTCTAGCCCAGGTGCGCGGCCAGGTGCCGGATGCCTATTTGGTGCAAGGGGACGGGCAGGTGTTCATTTTAGCGGGGACGTTCATCAACCGCAACCACGCCCAACGCCGCCAGGCTGAATTGGAACGGTTGGGCTTGCCGGTGCGGGTGGTGAGCCGTCAAGATACGGATCCGCCCCTTCCGCCCGCTTTTCCCGCCCAAACAGCGCCCGACCGCCCCTCCCCCAGCTCTGAAAACCCTGCCCCGCCGGCGCCAACGGCTCCCCCCTCCGATCCCCAGCGGCCCTTTGCCACCTATGTGCCCAACCCCAGCAGGGATCCCCGGCTGGAAGAGCGGGTGCGCCGCTTTTTTCCAGGAGCTGCTGTGGTGCAGTACCGCGGCCAGGCGGCTTTGCAGACGGGCACCTTCTCCCGCCTGTCGCTGGCGCAGGATCAGGCCCGCTGGCTGACCGCCCAGGGCTTGCCGGCAGTGGCGGTGTCGCTGGCAGGGGAGGAAGCTGTAGGGGATCCTGACTCCAATCCACCTCAGGGGGAGCGCTACTGGGTGTTGGTGGCGGATCCCAGCGGTGAGAAATGGCCTGCACTCAAACAACTGCTAGAGGGATCCCTGCCTTTGATCTACGACGACCTGCGGGTGGTGCGCACGGGCGGGTTTGCCGATCCGGCTGCTGCCGCCGAACAGGTGCGGTACCTGGCCGACCGAGGCTACGAAGCCGGGATCTTCCCCGCCGATCTGCGCCGCTCTCGACCGCTTCTGGTTCAGGATCCCACCCCCTCTCCCGCATCCCTGCGCGAAGAAGGCACAGGCGGATTTTGGGTGGTGGTATCCGCCGGCGCAGAGGCGCTGCCCAAGCTGCAGCAGTTTGCCCCTGACGCTTTTGTGCGCGGCTCTGTGATTCAGGTGGGCACTTACCGGCAGCGGGCCAATGCCGAACAGGCGCGGCGCGCCCTGGCCGAGGCGGGGTTTGACGCCCGCATCCTGCCCGTGGAGTAGCAGCAGCCAGCTTCAGCCCCTTTCCCTGAGGGAGAGGGGAGGTCAGGAACCGTCTCGCTGCTGTTGAGAATAGCCCCATTGGGCCTCGCTGCCCTTTGCACCGCTTGTTGGAATCGCCAGGGATCCTTCTGCAAGTGAGATCGCCACTAGGGTGAGGCGCAGGGTTTCCGCCTGCAATTGGGCCGGGCTGGCCAGGGGATAGGCCAACTGTTGCACCACGTGGGGGCGATCCCCGCCGCCAAGATCTAAGCTGGGATCCAACCAGTCCAGTTGCCTTTCGCAGGGGCTGGACAAGATGCTGTGGACATCCTCCACCCCCCGATTGGCCCCGGTGAGGCGGAGCCAACGCCGAAAGCTGGGCCAAAGGTGCTGGGGCAAGGGTCGCACCTGACCCGGCACAGCCCTGTCGAAATAGATGAGAAAGTCTGCCTTCCAGCCGTTGCAGGCCGGGCAGAGGGGCTGCAAGTTGGCAGCCGTGTTGGGCCCTCCGCGGCTGAGGGGGATGATGTGATCCTGGACAGGAGCGGATCCCACCTGTGACCATGGCCTGCCACAGCAGGGGCAACAGGGGTACCAGCGCAACAGTTGCCAGAACTCGGCAGCAGCAACTTGGCCCGTCAGGTCGTAGCTGCCCCGCTTTTCCTTGGCGCGAGCGGCCCGCTGCTTCTGGCGTTGTCGGCTGGCACAGGTGGGGCAGGGATCCGGTCGAAACAGGAACTCATCCCCACACTCCGGGCAACGATAGGGACTCGACATCAGGACCTAAGACCCTGAACGGGCTAAAGAGCTTGTTTGGCCTGTTGCAGCGTCTGCTCAAACACCTCCAGCGGCTGCGCCCCCGAGAAGGCAATGCCGTTCAAGATGAAATAGGGCGTGCCGCCAATGCCCAGTTGAGAGGCCAGATCCATATCCCGCTGAATGGCTCGCTCTGCCGCCCGGCTGCGCCGATCCCGGTTGAACTTCTCCACGTTCAGGCCCAACTTCTCGGCAGTGGCCACATAAAACGCATCTCCAAGCTGGGATTGGTTGGCGAACAGCTCGTCGTGAAATTCCCAGAACTTACCCTGGCGCTGGGCAGCCCAAGCCGCGCGAGCCGCCGCCATCGCCTCCGGGTGGATGCTGGTCAAGGGCAGGTGCTTGTACACCAAGGTCACCTCGTTCCCGTGCTCGGCCATGAACTGTTTGAGGGTATCGTGGGCGCGGGCGCAGAAGGGACATTGAAAATCGGAAAACTCCACCAACACCAACCGCAAAGCCTCGGATCCCAGTTGGGGAGAGTCTCCGATGACGGCACGCGGGTTCTCCCGCAACTGACGGCCAAATTCTTCCGCCAACTGCTGCTGCTGTTGCTGTTGCTCTTGGTACTGTCGCTGCTGGTATTCCTGGACAGCCTCTAGGATCACCTGGGGGTTCTTGCGAATGATCTGGAGCACCTGCTCTTCCAAATCTGCCGGGGCCGCCGCCGCCGGCAGGAAAACCGCAGCTCCACTTCCCACTTCCAGCAGAACCATTAGCCCAAGCAAAAGTCCGGCCTGAGCCCAAGCGCGAAAAACCCTCACCAGCCTATTCATCCTAACCCCCCTCTCAGACATGCCCAGAACTCCACACAGCCTACCGTCGGATCCCAACGGTGTCTATCACTCCTTCGGGGGGATCAGGAATTGGTGGCCTGCAGAAGCTGCTCCTTGATCCGCTGCAACTGGCTGGCCCAGCGGGGATCCGGCTCAGAGGCTGCCTCGCTGGCGGCAGCGACAGTGGCGCGCCCGCCTTTGTTGCCGCGCTGGCGTTGCTTTTTGCTGGGAGCAGAGTTTCCTGCTGATGGATCTTTAGAGCCTTTGGCCTCAGAATCTCTGGATGCTCTGGAATCTTTAGACTCCTTGCCAGACTCTTTGGCTGAGGGCTCAGGAGCTGCCGCTTTGGATGGGGCCTCTTCCCCTCGGTCGCGCGGCTGGGCGATCTCAATGCGCAAGTTAACATCCCCAAAGCTGTGGCCATTGAACTTTTCGATGTACTGCTGCGCCTGCTCCTCGGTGTTCACCGTTACAAATCCGAAGCCGCGACACTTGCCGGTCTTGCGATCCCGAATCACCTTGGTGGAAATCACCTCGCCGGCAGAGCGAAAGAGCTTCTCCAACGCCTGACGATCCACCTCTTCCGGCAGATTTCCGACATACAGACGCACAGACATGATTCAGTGAAGCTCCTAATCGAAATAACAAAAGGCGACCAAAAAGCAAGGTGCTGGGTCAAAGGCGCTCAAGTCGGCACAGTTGGAGTCCAGAACCCAATCGTTAATTGTCACACCACAGCGCGACACGAAGCACAACCTTTGCAAATCACAGAGCTATTCTTTAATCTACCCCAACCTGGAGCCGCCAAGACGAGGAGAACGGTTTTTATGAACGCTTGCCTCATAACCTTTCCGGGGCAGGCCGTGTCCCCTAGGCCAAACCGGTGTTGTTCAGACGATCTCGATGTTGAAAAGGCCGGGCCTGCGGGCCTGTATAGTCGGCTACAAGATGTCCTTGCCCTCGCAGTTGGTAGCGGTAGGTCACCAAGCCCTCCAAACCCACCGGGCCGCGCGGCGGCAGTTTTTGGGTGCTGATCCCCACTTCTGCCCCAAAGCCGTAGCGGAAGCCGTCGGCAAAGCGGGTGGAAGCATTGTGAAAGACTCCTGCCGCATCCACTTCATCCAGAAATCGACGGGCGGCGGCGGCATCTTCGGTCACGATGGCCTCGGTATGGCGGGATCCGTACTGCTGGATGTGGGCAATGGCCTCGTCAAGGGAGCCGACCATCTTGATCGAGAGGATCAAATCGGCGTACTCGGTGCTCCAGTCGGCCTCAGTGGCCGGGATCAGATCCGGCACCAGCTCGCGGCAGCGGGGATCCCCGCGCAACTCCACCCCTTGCTCGCGCAGCGCCTGGACCGCCGGGGGCAAAAACTGGGGGGCAATGTCCGCGTGCACCAGCAGGGTCTCGATGGCGTTGCAGGCGGCGGGGTACTGGGTTTTGCTGTCCAGCGTCAGCCTCACCGCCATCTCCACATCGGCAGCCCGATCCACGTACAGGTGACACAGGCCATCGGCGTGGCCCAGCACCGGGATGCGGGTATTTTCCATGATGTAGCGGACAAAGCTGCTGGAGCCGCGGGGGATAATTAGATCCACCAGCCCCTCCAGTTGCAGCAGGGCTTTGATCTCCTCACGGCTGGTGAGCAGCTGCAAAGATCCCTGGGGAAAGTCCGGGATCTGCTGCAGCCCCGCTTGGATGGCCGCCATCAACGCCTGACAGGAGAGCAGGGCTTCGGATCCCCCTTTGAGCAAGACGCTATTGCCCGTTTTCACCGCCAGGGCGGCAATTTGCACCAGAGCATCGGGCCGCGACTCGAAGATCACCCCCAGCACTCCCAAAGGATAGGTGCGCCGCTCCAGTACCAGCCCCTCGTCCAGCTCTCGGATCAGCAAAGCTCGGCCCACCGGATCCCCTAGCCGGATCACCTGCCGCACTCCGGCCACCATGTCCGCCAACTTGTGGGGATCCAGCTTCAGGCGGGCATAGGCGGCTGCCGACAACTCCCCGGCCTCGACCCTCTCTGCTGCCTGCTCCAAATCCGCCTGGTTGGCCGTCAAGATGGCCTCTTGGTGTTCCAGCAGGGCGGTGGCCATGGCCTCCAGAGCAGCATTTTTAATAGCAGTGGGCAAGGTGGCTGTGCGCTGGGCGGCAGCGCGGGCCAACTGCACTTGGGACAGCAAAGGCCGATCGAAAGCGGCTGCAAGCGAGTTAGGGCAGTCGGTGGAGAGGGACATAGGGTCAAGAAGGCGGCACAAGCGCCCATCCAGAACAAAGAGCGGCAATTGGGTTGGGATGTGTGATGAATGGGATCCCAGGAGCGCCCTTGTGGGGATCCCTATGCTAGGTTAGGCACATTCGGGCTGTGCCATTTGCAGCCTACCAAACTTTGGATCCCACCGGCTGCGGCGGGGTACTCCTCCTTCATCTCCGATGCTTCTGGGATGAGGGCGGACGAGAGAAAGCTTTTGCTTGCACTTCCGTTCCCGGACGGTTAGCGATCCACCTCGTCAACCTCGACTTTTAGCACCTTGTCTTCCAGGAGAGCCAATGAGAAAGCGTGGGTTTGTGGTGAGTGCAACGGCTGCGGTAGTCACAGCCGTGTCGCTGGTTGGCGTGCAGCTATCCAGTCCGGGTTGGGCAGGGTTTCGCCGGGATCCCAAAGAAGTGGTGGACGAAGTTTGGCAGATCGTCAATCGCGAGTACGTCGATCCTTCCTTTAACTCCGTCGATTGGGAGGCGGTGCGGCGGGATCTGCTCAGCCGAGAATATGCCACCCGAGAAGATGCCTATGCGGCCATTCGCGAAGCCCTGAAGAAACTGAACGATCCCTACACCCGCTTTTTGGATCCCGATCAGTTCGCCAGCATGCAAATTGATACATCCGGCGAGCTGACCGGGGTGGGGATCACGCTGGGCATGGATCAAGAGACGAACGAGCTGGTGGTGATCTCCCCCATCGAAGGGTCCCCCGCCGACCGGGCCGGGATCAAATCCAAAGACGTGATCGTGCGCATCGACGACAAGTCCACCGAAGGCATGGACACCAACGCCGCGGTCAACCTCATTCGGGGCGAGCCGGGTACGCGGGTGCGGCTGACCATCCGCCGCGAGGGAGAAGGGCTGAAGGTGTTCGACCTGGTGCGGGAGAGAATCGAGCTGGCCACCGTGCGCTACGAGGTTCACGAGGAAAGCGGCCTGCCCATCGGCTACATCCGCATCACCCAGTTTTCCGGCAACGCTGCCGAGAAGATGCGCCAAGCCATTCGCGAGCTGGAGAAACGAGGGGTGGCCGCCTACGTTCTCGATCTGCGGGCCAACCCAGGGGGGCTGCTCTACTCCAGCGCCGAGATCGCCCGCATGTGGATCGACCGAGGCAGCATTGTCTCGACGGTGAACCGGCAAGGGGAGCAGGATCGCCTCACGGCCAACAACACCGCCCTCACCGACAAGCCTTTGGCCGTTTTGGTGGATGGGGGATCCGCCAGCGCCAGCGAGATCCTGTCGGGGGCTTTGCAAGATAACCGTCGCGCCGTGATCATCGGCACGCAAACCTTCGGCAAGGGCCTGGTGCAGTCGGTGCATCCCCTGTCGGATGGGTCGGGCCTGGCGGTGACCATCGCCCGTTATCGCACCCCCAACGGCACCGACATCGATCACAAGGGCATCACCCCCGATATTTTGGTGGAGTTGTCTGAAGAAGATCTGAAGCGGCTGGGCCAGAACCGGGAGTTGGTGGCCACCTCGGCCGACCCCCAGTATGCTGCCGCCATCCAGGCCCTCCAGGCTCAGATCTCGGCCCGTCGGCAACAGGCCCAAGAGGCCATTCGTTCCTCTTCGCGGTAGCCGGATCCTGAGGCCGTGGTCGAGCTGAGGCTCAAAGACCAACGCGGGGTTGGCAATGCTGGGTTGTTCGTGGAGGTGGCGCGCGGCACTATGGCCGAGTCGAAGACCGTGGGATCTGTGAACTTAGCCGGGCGGGATCTGCTCCGGCTCAGCGACCTGACATCGGCAGAGCTATCGGCCCTGCTGGCTCAAGCGGCGGAACTGAAGCGGGATCCCTATCGGGCGGATCTGCGGGGTCGGGTGCTGGGGCTGTTGTTTCAAAAGGCTTCCACCCGCACCCGCGTCAGTTTTACTGCTGCCATGGCCCAGTGTGGGGGCAGCACCCTGGATCTGGTACCGACGGCGCTGCAGGTGAGCCGCGGCGAACCCCTGCCGGATACGGCCCGCGTCCTCTCCCGCTACCTGGATGTCATTGCCATTCGCACCTACGACCAGCGAGAGCTGGAGATCTTTGCCGAGTATGCCGAGATCCCGGTGATCAACGCCCTCACGGATCAGTTTCACCCCTGTCAGGTGTTGGCCGATCTGCTCACCATCCAGGAGAACTTCGGCCAACTGGCGGGCCTGACCTTGGCCTATTGCGGCGACGGCAATAACGTTGCCCATTCCCTGCTGCTGGGCTGTGCCATGAGCGGGATCCACATCCGTGTCGCCACACCCCCCGGTTACGAGCCGGATGGGGCGGTGGTGGCAGAAGCACAAGCCCTGGCCCAGGGATCGCAGGTGCTGGTCTTACGGGATCCCTACGCAGCAGTCGCAGGAGCTCAGGTGGTCTATACCGACGTGTGGGCCAGCATGGGCCAAGAGGATCAGGCCGAGGCCCGCAAAGCCCACTTCCTGCCCTACCAGGTCAACGCCGCGCTGATAAAACAGGCGGATCCCGAGGCTATCGTGCTGCACTGCTTGCCTGCCCACCGGGAAGAGGAGATTACTGCCGAGGTCTTAGAGGGATCCCAGTCCCGTGTGTGGGATCAAGCAGAAAATCGCCTCCACGTGCAAAAGGCGCTGCTGATCCAACTGCTGGGGGCAGGGTGACCCCAGAGAGAGGGAAGGTGTCAACGGTTATTGGCGGGGCGGCGGGCGGCAATGGCCAGGCTGACGTTGGGCAGCCGCTGCAGGGTATCCATCACCTCTACCACCTTGCCGTGGGAGAGGGCCAAATCGGCGTTGATCACCACCAGGCGGCGCCCTTCAGCCGGCTTCTCGGCCAGGATGCGTTCCACCGTCGGGATCAGAGCGGAGATATCGGCGATCTTTTCCTGGTTGACGGCGATCTGGCCTTCTGCCGTGATGCTCACCGTTACATCCGGCTGTAGACGAACTTGGGCCGTGGTTGCGTCCGGCAGGTTGACATCCAGCGCTTCCGAGCGGGTGAGCACCAAGCTGGCGATGACAAAAAACACCAAGATCGAAAAGATGACATCGATCAAGGGCACAATATTAATCTCGCCGGAGCGGAAGTTTTCTTCGGGGATGCGCATGGCTTAAGAGGGCTCAAGCGAAGAGTAGGGCGGAAGGGTGGAGCTGCCACCGGGTCTGGACTGCGTGTAGGGGTACTGGGAAAGTTGCTGGGCTTGCATCTCTTGCCGCTGCCGATGCAGCAACTCCAGCTCGCCGCCGTACTCCTGGATCTTGGAAAGTTGCCGCAGGTAGAGAGAGCGGAAGACATTGGAGATCAGCAAGGTGGGAATGGCCACGATCAGCCCAAAGGCGGTCGAGTAGAGGGCTTCGGCAATCCCTTGACCCACCCCCTGTGTGTCGGTGCCGCCGATATCTCCCAGTTGGATGGAGCTGAGGATCTGGATGATGCCGGTAACCGTGCCCAGCAGTCCCAGGAAGGGGGCAACGGTAATGACAGTGTCGAAGACCGTGTTGAAGCGCTTCAGCAGGGGCACCTCTGCCGCCAGGGCTGTTTCCAGGGCCAACTTAAAATCTTCGGGGCTGGCTTCGTTCAGCTCCAGGCCGGCCAAAAAGATGCGAGCAATGGGCAGGTCGGCATTTTGTTCCAGCAGATACTGGGCAGCGCGTGGGTTGCGGCGGTACTGGCTGAGGGCTTGCCGCACCACCTCCTCCTGCCGGTGGGTGACCTTCCACCAGAACAAGGCCCGCTCGATGCAACAGGCCACCGAGAAGACCGAGAACGTCAGCAGGGGGATGGAATAGTACCAACCCTGGATCAGGAGCTGCAAAACTCTATCCATACGACCCTGACTTCCCCCTTCTTCTTCGCTCATCTTGTCATAGCACTTTCTCGGCAGGGCTGGGATCCCTTCTTGCGCGGCGAAGGTTGCACCTTTTGGCAATTTTGCCCCAATCCCGGATCGCATCTCGTCAATCGTCGATCCAGAAGGCATACTGGTTGCAACCATTTTGGTTTGGATCCCGAGGGCGTGAATTATGAAATTCAGACGCTGGTTGGGCCTTTGCTGCGCCGGACTGATGGCACTGCTGTTGACGGCTTGCGGCAAGGGATCCACCCCCTACGACAGCATCGTGGTCAACTTTGTTAATACGGCCACCCCCAGCCAGATTGCCGCTATCGCCAAAGAGTATAATTTGACGCTCCGCCCCAGCAGCGACAGCGCTTTTGCCCGCCAAGAAGCGATCTACCTATTTGACGTGGATGCCGACCATCTGGGATCCACGCGGCGGCTGGTCAAGCGGCTCACCAACGAAGCTTTGATCGAGTACGCTCACCCCAACTATCAATTCCAGGCGGCCTTTGTGCCCAACGACCGCCTCTATCCCCAGCAGTGGAATCTCAGGGCCATCCGCATGCCGGAAGCCTGGGACATCTCTCAGGGGGAAGGGGTGACGGTAGCCGTGGTGGATACTGGGGTGACGCGAGTTCCCGACCTGGCCCAAACTCAATTTGTGCAGGGCTATGACTTCGTGGACGATGATGAGGACCCGGAAGACCTCAACGGCCACGGCACCCATGTGGCGGGAACCATCGCCCAATCCACCAACAATTTCTTGGGTGTAGCCGGCATCGCCTTCAAGGCCAAGATTATGCCGGTGCGGGTGTTGGATGCCAACGGCTTCGGCTCCCTGTCGGATGTGGTGGAAGGGATCCGCTATGCTGCCGACCACGGGGCCACGATCATCAACCTCAGCCTGGGTAGCCGCGCTTCGGCCCGACTGATGGAAGAGGCCGTAGCCTATGCCCACAGCAAAGGGGTGACGGTGATCGCAGCCGCCGGCAACGAAAACTCCGACCAGGTGAGCTACCCGGCCCGCTACCCGCATGTGATCGCTGTCTCGGCCACCGGCCCCGATGGCAGCAAAGCCCCTTACTCTAACTATGGGGTGGGGGTGGACATCTCTGCCCCGGGCGGCGCCAAAACCCCCGATCACCCTGAGTACGGCATTCTGCAGCAGACCATCAACCGCCGCAACCCCAGCGAGCCGGTCTTTGCCTACTTCCAAGGCACCAGCATGGCCACTCCCCACGTGGCCGGCGTGGCGGCGCTGATCCAAGCCCAGGGCATCAAAGACCCGGACAAGGTGGAAGAGGTGCTGAAGATGTCGGCCACCCCGGTGCCCGGCGACAAACAGAACTTCTACGGGGCCGGTCGTCTGGATGCTGCCAAGGCGCTGGCCCGAGCCACCGGTCAGCAAGAGGAGAACCCCCTGGTGCTGTGGCTGAAGGACTTCCTGCAATACCTGAACAACAACGGCTACCTCAACCCGCGCTTCTGGTTTGATGGCGGCCCGATTGCCCTGGTGCCCAAGCTGCTGATGGTGATAGGCGGCTACATCATCCTGGTGCTGATCCGCTGGTGGCTGGCTCCCAAGCCGATGCGGGCAACAGTGCCTTTGCTGGCCGGGATCCTCTTGGGCAGCGCCGGCCTCTTCCCACTGCAGGGCTTGGCCATTGTGGGTGCCCCTCGCTGGCCCTTCCAATTGGCGGGGAGCTCCCTGCCGGAGCTGGGCACCGCCTTGGCCCAAACCAACGCTTTGAACCCCTTGTTTGCCAGCGTCTTGATCCCGGGCCTGTTGCTGGTGCTGCTCCTGGGCCATCGGCGCTGGCGCTGGGCGGTGATCGGCCTCTCTATCGGCATGGCCTCCCATCTGCTCTTGTCCGGATCTCTGTTCTATGAGGGGGTAGTATGGCTTGGATCCTCTGCTTGGCTGGGTCGCTCCTTTTTGCTCTTCAATGGCCTGCTCTGCCTGGGCCTGGCCTATTTGGGAGCACAAGCCATCCTGGAGTCCCAGTCCAACAGCACCGGTCTAGCGCTGAGGCGGTGATGGAAGAATACAGCGGTACCATCCAGTTCCTGGATATCGAAGGAGGGGTGTGGGTGCTGACCCTGCCTTCCGGCCAGCACTATGCCCTCTTCCGCGCCCCCAAAGAGCTCTTACAAGAGGGGTTGGAAGTCACCATCCAGGGACAGCTCAAAGAAGACATGGTGACGGTGGCTCAGGTGGGGCCGGTCTTGGAGGTGAAGAGCTTCCGACGGCAGCCCTAGCTTGGCCCAGATACAGATCGATCAACCAAATCGGGGATCCCCGCTCAGGGATCCCCATTTTTTCTAACTTTTTGGGATGTTTCGCTGCGCCAGCGT
>NZ_JANSJH010000051.1:0-14743 GCF_047462495.1 Synechococcus sp. H55.2
CTTCCCGCTGGATTTGGCGGCGGTGGAAGTGGCGCCGGCCATCCGTGGCTAATCCTGCTTGCCTAGCTGACTAGTACTCTCTCTTCTCCCCCTGGCATCTGCTGGGGGGTTTTTTGCTCTCTACATAAAGTTTTGCAAAGCTTCGCGCTGCCACTACCCTCACCCCCAGCCCCTCTCCCATCCCTCACCCCCAGCCCCTCTCCCTGAGGGAGAGGGGAGTTAGGGATAGCGCTCCACAACAAGGGCTTGGCGGGCGAGCCTCAGGCTCCTGTCATGGGAAGGAGATCAACGAACGTAGCCCAGTTGCTCCAGGAAATCGGTGTCCCAAAGGATCTGCCCATCCAGAGTCATTCTCCCCAGCACCGGTATTCCGACTTGAGCCTCCAGGTGTGGGATCAAAGTTGCATCCAGCTCTTCCAAAGCTTGGGGATCCTCGGTTTCGGGCAGGGATCCGACCAGCACCCACCCCAAGCTGCGGGCCTTGGCTTGGCGCATCAGGGCGGCAAAGACGGTTGCTTGGCTCAGGGCGGCCTTCCGTTGCAGCGTTAAGAGCAAGCTGAACCCCCACGCATGGGCCAGATCCGCCCAGGTTTGGCCTGGCCCCAGGGGATCGGCGACACTGCCCGGCAGAACCAGTAGGGGATCTTTTTCTCCTGCCCACTCGCAGATTTGTTGCCAGAGGGCCTTGAGCTGAGCTTCCGAAGGGTTGGAATCCACCCTGAGCCGGCCCCAAGGGTTTTGGGTCACCTCTTTCCAGGCGCTGGCCACTGCTGCGGCTCCGGGGATCGCCGGCCAAGTATCGGCCACCATCACCCTCATGATTCTGGATCCCCCGCCTCAGACTCCCAGAGAGTGAGAAACTCCGGCTGAACCTCGAAGCCAAACACCAAAGCCATATCCCGCAGCATCGAGAGGGATCCCAGTTTCTGCTGCTTGAACCAACGCATCAACACAAAGATCTTCTGATAGACAAAGATTTCCAGTGCTTCTGGGTTGTAAACAATGCCCTCGCGAGGGTTGAATTGATGAGGCACCAACATGGCTGCGTAGCGGGCCAGCTCTCCTTGGCGCCAGTTGAGGAAGTAGGGCATCCAGGGGCAGACCGTATCCCAACGGATAAACCACAGGCGCACCTCCGGGATCTCCGACAGCTCGCGCGGATCGTCGGGGCTGCGCGGCCAATCGATGGCGCATTGCACCTGTTGGGCAGCCCGGACGGGATCCGCCATCAGGGTTTTCATTAATTCGTGGCCAGGGGTGAGATCCAGAGATTGGATGGCCTTGGCAGGAAGGTAGAAGGTAATCGGCACGACGACACGGCTATCTGATATCTGACTTGCAAATGCAGCTTATCTCAGCTCTGCCCCACCTCGCCTGCCACCGGGATCCCCCAGCGGGTGAGATCGAGGGCAAAGCCTGCGGTTACCAAAAACACCTGGTCGGCCAGAGGAGCCAGCTTTTGGGTGAGCTCCCCCATCCGATCCCGAAAGCGGCGTCCCAACGGATAGGCGGGCACCACCCCCCAGCCCACCTCTTCTGACACCAGGATGATCTCCCCCCTGTGGACTGGCAAGGTTGCCAAGAAGGATTGCACCAAGGGATCCCATTCTGCAGCGGGACAGTCTAGGCCCTGCGCCACCCACCCCCCCAGCGAATCCACCAGAGCACAACAGGGCTGGGGCAGCTTTTGCAGGTCGGCCCCCAGGTCGGGCCCGGTTTCCCAGGTTTGCCAAGTGGGGGGACGCCGTTGCCGATGCCGCTGAACCCGTTCGGCCCACTCCGGGTCGGCCTCAGGGTCGGGTTTGGGCCCGGTGGCCAGATAGATGACCGGCAGGCCGGAAGCAGCCGCCAGGTTCTCCGCCAGCCGACTTTTGCCGCAGCGGGCAGGGCCACAGATGAGCACAATCGGCATTGGGCATGAGGATGGAAGTCCATTGTTAGATTAGCTTAGCGGTTGGTCGCCCCTATCCCCTTCAGCTTCATTCCTGGAAACCCCTGCGCGGAGCTTGGGCACATTCTACTTAGGTTGACGTTTTAGAAGAAGCCCAAGCTGTCCTGCGTAGCACTTCGCGATGGGAGTGTGGCACAATGGTGCAGCCGCAGGGTGGGTGTTGTGGGTGATCCAAGGGGGCAATCGTGGCCGGTTCTCGGAGCAGCAGCGGGTCAGAGTCCCCATTCCGTCGGGCTCGCGCCCCACGACCGAAAAAAAGTCAGCCGAGCGCTTCTGCCCAGTCCCAGTTTCGGGATTCTGGAACTGCACAAGAAAGAATGCGTCCAAGCCAGTCTGATGGCACTTCGTCTGGCGCAGAGCGGGATCGGCAAGAGATCTCGCAAGTTCAATCTTCTGGCTTGAACCCGCCCAAAAATCTCTCTATACTGCAGGGAACTTTATCATTCACCCCAACTGCTGCATCTCCCCTTCAACCTATGCGTGCTCCCTCCTCAGGCGACTCGGATCCCATCCTTCCAGAGGCTCAAGCAGGCAGGTCGGCCAAGGATTCCGTCCGAGGAGCGCGAACGGAATCGGATCCCGACCCAGAGCGCCATTTGGCCCAGCGACAGCAACTGGAGAACCGTCTGCTCAAAGCCGAAGCCGAGCTCCAAGAGCGGCGAATCCTTCAGGAGAAACTGCAGGCCGAGGTTCAGGCTCTGCGCAGTCAACTGGCTCAGGCGGAATTGCAGTCCCGCCGGCAGCAACAGCAGATAGAGCTTTTGCAACTGAAAGCCCAACCCTCTGCAGATGCTGGCCTTGAGGCAGAATGTTGCGCTTTGCGCCAGAAGGTGGCCGAACAGGAGAAGGCGCTGCAGGAGCGGGAGCGCGTCCTGCAACAGTTGCAGCAGACTTTGGCGGAGCAGAAGGTCCAGATCTCGGAGCAGGAAGCTCAGCTTGCCGCTCGACAACGTTTAAATGACCGGCAGCGGCAGGATATCGAGGCTTTACAAGAGCAGATCGAGCAGCTCCGCCTGGCCCACGCGCAGGAGCGCCGTCAATGGGAACACCGTCAGCAGGAGCTGCAAGCTTCTCTTCTGGAAGCCCAAGATGTGGCAGAAAAGCGGGTGGAAATGCTGCAACGCTTTAAGGCGGAGCTTTGTCTGGCCCGCACCCAAATTGCCGAAGCTCAGGCGGAGCTGAGCAGCCTACGGGCTCTGTACAGCGACCAACAGGCCGCCTGGCAAGAGCAACGGGAGCATCTCGAGGCCCGTTTGGCCGGCTATGCCGAGACAGAAGCGGAAGCCGAGCAGCGCTGGCGGGAACAACGGCAGGAGCTGGAAGCAGCCCTGGCCGAAGCCCAGGCTCAGCTGGCCGCTTTGCAAGCTCAGCAGGAACATCTGCATCAGGGATCCCAGGAGCAGCAACGGCTGCAACAGCAATGGCAAGCTCAGGCCGAGGCGCTGCAAGCGGCTCTCTCCCAAGCCCAGGCAGAAATTGCCCATTGGCAGCAAGAACACCGCCATCTCCAGGAACGGTACGCCCAAGCCCAGCAGCATCTCTCCACCCTGGAGCAGCAGTTGCAGGCTGCCTTGGAACAGTTGGCCGCCCAGCCTGACCGGCAGCCAGAATTGCGCTCTGCCCAGAGTGCCATCGCCCATCTGCAGAAGCAAGCGGAAACTTTGGCAGAGCAGTTGAAGGTCTTACAAGCAGAACGAGCTGCTCTCTGGGAAGAAAACCGATCCCTCAAAGACAAGTACGAGCAGCAGCAGATGCATGTGCTGAGCTTGAAGGCGGCGTTGGAGCGCAAGGGCCTGGATGTCCCGCCTCGTGCCGATACCTCCAGACCTGCTGGCGCGAGCGATCAAGCTCTGTCTCCCAAGCCCCCAATTCAGCCCCTGCCGGCTCGGGCAAGCAAGCGGGCGGTCGATCTGCCCAGGTTCTTGCCCCGTCCGTGATGCAGCCTCTTCCCCCCCGCTGGCTGGAAGTGTGGGTGGATCATCCCCATTTGGGCGGTTGCTTTACCTATCGCGTGCCAGAGGGATCCACCCCAGAGGCCGGCGACCTGCTCAGTGTGCCCTTTGGTCAACAGATCGCAGGGGGGGTGGCTTTGGGCTGGCGCTCGGAGCTGCCGGCAGGAGTGGATCCGCAATCGGTGCGGGAGATCGAGGCGGTGGTGGCCAAAGGGATCCTGCCCAAGGAATTCTGGCCCTTGCTGCAGCGGGTGGCCGACTACTACCTTACCCCTCTGGCCCAGGTGGTGCGCACGGTTCTGCCCCCTGGTTTGCTCAGCCGTTCTCAGCGGCGTATCCGCCTGGTGCGATGCCCGGAAGCGGTGGGGGGATGTTCGCCGGCTGCCCAAACCCTGCTGGAGCTGCTGCAGGCCAAAGGGGGAGAGCTGTCTTGGCGCTACATCCAACAGCAGATGCCCGGCGCCGAGCTGGCCCTGCGGGAACTGCAGCGACGGGGTTGGGTGGAGAGCTTTTGGCAGGAGCAGCAGGGGGGTAGGATGAAAACCCAACTGGCTGCCAGTCTGGCCGACGACTCCTCGGAGGGGCTGAGCTTGCCCCAGCAGAAGGCGCTGCAGATCCTCAAGCAAAAAGGGGGGGAGCTGCTGCTCACCGAGTGGGAGCGCTTGGCAGGAGTGAGCCGAGCGGTGTTGCAGGGGCTGGCCCGCAAAGGCCGTGTCCACCTCTACGAGCGACCGCTGCTGCGGCTGGCAGATGCCCACTTGCCGGGGTGGCGGGATCTGCCCAAGCCCCTGACGGCAGCCCAGGCCGAGGCGGTGGAGGCGATCCGACAAGCCTTGGGTCGGCCCCGGCGGTTTCTCCTGCACGGGGTCACCGGTTCTGGCAAGACGGAAGTGTACCTGCAGGTGATCGCCCAGGTGCTGCAACAAGGGCGGTCGGCGCTGGTGCTGGTGCCGGAGATCGGCCTTACCCCACAACTGATGGATCGCTTGCGGGCGCGGCTGGGATCCCAGGTGTGGGCCTACCACAGCGGCCTCTCGGAGGGGGAGCGCTACGACACCTGGCGACAGATGTTGACCGCCACTCCCCAAGTGGTGATTGGCACCCGCTCGGCGGTGTTTGCCCCCTTAGCCAACCTCGGCCTCATCGTTTTGGACGAGGAGCACGACGACAGCTTCAAGCAGGATCAGCCCCAGCCCTGCTACCACGCCCGTCAGGTGGCCGAGTGGCGGGCCGAGCTGGCCAACTGTCCCTTGGTCTTGGGCAGTGCCACACCGGCGGTGGAAACCTACGCCGCCCATCTCCAGGATCCGCAGCGGTGGATCCGGCTGACCCTACCGCAGCGCATTCCCCAAGCTGGGATCC
This sequence comes from Synechococcus sp. H55.2, assembly GCF_047462495.1. Classification (NCBI taxonomy): domain Bacteria; kingdom Bacillati; phylum Cyanobacteriota; class Cyanophyceae; order Synechococcales; family Synechococcaceae; genus Synechococcus; species Synechococcus sp. H55.2. Next base: position 5,266 of record NZ_JANSJH010000051.1, read on the forward strand.
CGACCACCCTGCCCCAACTGGAGCTGGTGGATATGCGCCAGGAGCTCCAGGCCGGCAACCGCAGCATCCTCAGCCGCCGTCTGCACCAGGCCCTGCAGCAGACGCTGGAGCGGGGGGAACAGGCCATCCTCTTCGTTCCCCGCCGCGGCTACAGCACCTTTGTCCTCTGCCGCGGCTGCGGCTTTGTCCTCACCTGCGCCCATTGCGACGTCTCCCTCACCTTTCACCTGGAGGGCCGGCAAGAGCTGCGCTGCCACTACTGCGGCGCCCGCCAGCCCCATCCGCAGCGCTGCCCCGCCTGTGGATCCGCCTACCTGAAGCACTTCGGCACCGGCACGCAAAAAGTAGTGGAAGTGCTGCACCAGCATTGGCCACAGCTAGAGATTCTGCGCTACGACAGCGACGCCACCCGCCGCAAGGGATCCCACCGGGAGCTGCTGGAGCAGTTTCGCAGCGGCAAGGCCCAGGTGCTGGTGGGCACCCAGATGCTCACCAAAGGGCTGGACATTCCCCAGGTGACGCTGGTGGGGGTGATGGCTGCCGACGGCCTGTTGCACCAGCCCGACTACCGCGCCGGCGAGCGCACCTTTCAACTGCTCACCCAAGTGGCGGGCCGCTCAGGCCGGGGATCCCTGCCGGGGCAGGCGATCATCCAGACCTATCTGCCGGAGCACCCGATTTTGCGGGCCGTGCTGGCCCACGACTACGAGGGGTTTTTGCGGGCCGAGCTACAGCAACGGCAAGAGGGGGGCTATCCTCCCTATCGAGCCTTGATCTTGATCCGCTTGAGCAGCACTCGCCTGGAGGCTCTGGAGCGCTACTGCCATCAGGTGGCCGAACGTCTGCAGGGGATCCCGGCAGAGGTGCTGGGGCCGGGGCCGGCCCAGGTGGAGCGGGTTGCCGGACGCTACCGCTGGCAGATCCTGTTAAAGCAGCTTCCCAATCAAGCTTGGGATCGCTCCCAGCTCGCTGCACAGATTCACACCGCGATTGGCCATCCCCCCCAAGGGATCCGCGTCAGCTTGGATGTGGATCCCCTGCGGATTCTCTAGGGGCGGCCAGCAGAAGCAGAAAGCCCGTCGATCCGCAGAGATCTTGAGGTAGTCTGGTTTCGGGGCCACCCGTATCCAACTCAACTCTGGCAAAGCATGGCGGAGAACCGAACCGGCGCGTTTATTGGTGGGCTGTTGCTGGGAACGGCAGTGGGCACGGCTATTGGCCTGCTCTTAGCTCCCCGCAGCGGACGGGAGACGCGGCGACTCTTGAAAAAATCGGCAGAGGCGCTGCCGGAGGTGGCAGAAGACGTGACCAGCAGCCTGCAATACCAATCGGAAAAGCTGCTTGACTCTGCTCAAAAAAGTCTGGACGAAGCACTGCTACGACTGCAGCAGGCGGTGGCGGTGGGCAAAGAGGCCATGCTGCAAAAACGACAAGAACTGAGCCAAGCCCAAAACCGCAGCGCCTGGGCCAGGGAAGAAGCAAACTTAGAAGCCCAAGATCGACAGGAAGAAGCGCGATGACCGAGCCGGTATTTTGGTTGGGCCTCTCGGTAGGTCTGGTGGCAGTGGGCATTTTGGCGGTGATCCTGACCCTGCTGCCTGCCGTCATTCAATTGGGTCGAGCCGCCCAGAGCGTGGAACGCTTTTTCGACACGCTGCTGCGGGAATTGCCCCCTACGCTGGAGGCTTTGCGTCTGACCAGCTTGGAAGTGAGCGAGATCGCCGACAGCCTCGACGAAGGGGTCAAGGGGGCCGGACAGGTGGTGAAGCAGGTGAACCGCTCCCTGGAAGGGGCCCGCAACCAAGCCCGCGGCGCTCAGGTCAATGTCCGCAGCCTTTGGGCAGGGGTACGGGCGGCCTGGCAGGCGCTGTCCAGCGAGACTCCCCCCACCGCCATGCGTAACCCTCAGTTGCGCTCAGGCCAAGCTGGTCGGCCTTTTTCTGCTGCTGCGCCAAGCATTCCCTTGGGAGATATGCGCTCTTTTGCCAGCAAAGCAACGCCAGAGGGATCCCCCCCCAATGCGCAGCCTTCCCGACCCGATGCCACCAACCCGTGAGAGCTATCTGAGAATCCTCTGGAAGACGGGCACAGGAGGTTGGGGCTCTTGCCCGGCGGGAAGCCGGCCCCAACTGGCGTCTGGATCCCAGCGCAATTGGGTAACATCCTGCAAAGGAAACCCCATCTGCTGCAGGATCTTGAGGCTGAGGCTAGGAATAATGGGCGAAAGGGCTACCGCCACCCAGCGCACGCTTTCCAAAACGGCGTAGAGGATCTGGGCCACCTGTTCGCTTTGCCCCTGCTTGTGCAGCGTCCAGGGAGCCTGCTCGTCAAGGTATTTGTTGCTGGCTTGGGCCAAGCTAAGGGCTTTGCGGGCAGCGGAGCTGGGATCCAGCCGCTCGTAGGCATCGGCCACCGCCGGGGCTAGGCGCTCGACCAGGGTTTTGAGGGGGTGATCCGCTGCGATCTGCACCGGGGGAATGCGGTAGTCGGGCTGGTATTTTTTGAGCATATTGAGGGTGCGGTTGAGCAGATTCCCCAGGTCGTTGGCGAGGTCAGCATTGAGAACCTCGATGAAGCGGCCCTCGCTAAAGTCGCCATCCTTGCCCAGCTCAATTTCGGTCAAGAAATAGTAGCGCACGGCATCGGCGCCGTAGCGTTGCACCAGCTCAAAGGGATCCAGCGTGTTCCCCAGGCTTTTGCCCATCTTGAGGCCATCTTTGGTGAGAAAGCCGTGGCCAAAGATTTGTTTAGGCAGCGGCAGCCCTGCCGACATGAGCATGGCCGGCCAGTAGATGGCATGAAAACGGACGATGTCCTTACCCACTAGATGCACATCGGCAGGCCAGTAGCGGCGCAGGGCGTTCTCCAGGGTGGGCTCGTCGTGAGGATCCAAGGCGGCGCTGAGGTAGTTAATGAGGGCATCAAACCAAACGTAAAGGGTTTGGCTGGGATCCGCCGGGAAGGGGATCCCCCAGGAGACGCTGGGGCGAGAGATGGAAAAGTCCCGCAGGCCCTGCTTGACAAAGTTCATGACCTCATTGCGGCGGCTTTCCGGTTGAATGAACTCCGGGTGCTCCGCATAGAGGGCTTCCAGTTTTTCCTGGTAGCGAGAGAGGCGAAAAAAGTAGTTTTCTTCGTCTTTCCACTCCACTTTCTTGTTGGGGTGAAGGGGGCAAAACCCACCTTCTAGGAGCTCTGACTCGTCCTTGAACTCCTCGCAGGCAACGCAGTACCAGCCCTGCTGCCGGCCAACGAAAATATCTCCCCGATCCCAAACCCGCTGAAAAAACTCCCGCACAATGGCCTTGTGGCGAGGGTCAGTGGTGCGGATAAAGCGGTCGTAGCGGATATCCAGCAACCGCCAAAGCTCTACAAACTGGGCGGCAATCTCGTCACAGTGCTGCTGCGGCGGAAGGCCGCGCTCTTCAGCGGTGCGCTGGATCTTCTGGCCGTGCTCGTCAGTTCCCGTTACCATCAGCACATCCTTGCCCCGCAGGCGGTGGTAACGGGCGATGGCATCCGCCGCCATGGTGGTGTAGGCGCTGCCGATGTGGGGGGCAGCGTTGACGTAGTAGATGGGTGTGGTGATGACGAAGGTGGAATCCGGCATGAGCAGTTGCAGCGCTTTCCCCCATGATAAAAGTTGCCGGAAAGTCCGGCAGGCCGAGTTACGGGGCAGGGATGAAGCTGGCATTCAACCTAAAGGGATGGGGCTGCGGTGCCCTGGGGGCCGGGATCTTGGGCGCCGGGGCGGCTCTGGCCCAGCCTCTGCCGGAAACCCGCATCCCTTGCGAGATCCTCATCGCTGGGGGCGGGCTGGGGGGGGTGGCGGCGGCCTACGATGCCCTGCGCTTGGGGCGACAGGTGTGCATGACCGAAATGACCGACTGGATTGGCGGCCAGGTGAGCGCCCAGGGGGTCTCGGCTTTGGATGAGCGGCCCCTGCAGCGGGAAAACGAGATCTTTCCCCAGGGCTATAGAGAGTTTCGCCGCCGGGTGCGGGAAAAGTACGGCGGTGATCCCAATCCCGGCAAGTGCTGGGTGAGTGTGCTCTGCTTCTCGCCCCAGGTGGGCCACCAGGTCATCCGAGAGATGTTGGATCCCTACCTGCAGTCGGGGCAGTTGCGGCTGTTTACCGAGACGGTGGTCAAGGACGTGGAGATTGAGAACTACCAAATCCGCAGTGTGCAGGCCATCCGCAATATTCCCAAACACGCCGGCGTCCAGCCGGAGAATCGGGGGGATCTCTCCACCTACTTGCTGGATTTTTACCGCCTAGAGCCCACCGCAGACTGGGACAAAGAGATCCTGCGCTTTGAGCCGCCGCCGCAGCGGCAGGGCAAAACCCTACCTTGGGTAGTAATCGATGCTACCGAAACCGGCGAGCTGTTGCCCCTGGCGCGAGTGCCCTACCGCCTTGGCACGGATGGGGAAAGCCGCTGGGAGCCCAGCTCCAAGCCCTACAGGGATCCCTACTGCACCCAGGGGTTTACCTACACCTTTGTTGTCGAGCGCTCCGCTGTGCCCCAGGTGCCCATTAAGCCCGAGTTCTACGACGACCCGCTGCACGGCCCCTACTACAGCTTTGAACAGCCGCGCTTTAACTTTGCCCTGGTCTTCACCTACCGCCGCATCCGGGGACAGGTATTTGGCTTTGGGGAAGAGGCCATCCGGGTGGGGGATCAATCCCTGCAGAACTGGACCTGGGGCAACGACTGGCGCATCACCGGGCCAGACAAGAACCTCATCCTCACCCACGAGCAACTGCAAGCCCATCTGGATCCCGGCGGCTGGATGGGGGGCTTGCGGGTAGAGGCGCTGCGGCGGGCCGAGCAACATGCTAAAGGCTTCTTCTACTGGCTGGTGGCGGGGCGGACGGATTTTCTCCTGCAGCAGGCGGATCCTGACTTTCAAAAGGACTTTTACCTGCGCTATCGCTACCTCAAAGGGCCCGCTAGCCCCCTGGGAACTGCCAGCGGCCTCTCCAAGTACCCCTACATCCGCGAGTCGCGGCGCATCCTCGGTCGGCCCAGCCTTGCCTACCCGGAGGGGTTCACCATCTACGAGTCGGATATCACCACGCGGGAATCGGAGCTAAACCGCGGGCGCCCCTTCATCTTCTACGATTCGGTGGGGGTGGGGCAGTACCCTATTGATTTTCACGAGTGCCTGCTGCCGGATTTTTCGCTGCCCCCCAGCCACAACCAAGATGCCCAAGCCCCTACCTACCCCTACCAGATCCCGCTGCGGGCCCTGATCCCCCAGCGCATTGACAATCTTCTAGCTGGCAGCAAGAACATCGCCACCAGCCGCATTGCCAGCGCCTCTTACCGGGTGCATCCTGTGGAATGGGCCATTGGCACGGCAGCGGGTCATACGGCCCACTTTGCCCTGGAGCGGGATCTGATCCCGGCGGAGATCCTGCGGGAGCCGCTGCTGGACTTGCGGTTGTTGCCCGCTCTCCAAGCCCAGATCCAGAGCTTGGGCAATCCCATTCAATTTCCCGGCACCACCATTACTGCCACCGACTGGGCCCAATCCCGCTAGCCTAGAAAGGCAGGGTTGGGAGCTGGCCATGGAGGCTATGGGGGTTGAATTTGGGGGACTGGAGGCGATCCGCCCTTCGTTGTGGGCGGCCACAGCCCTCTGGAGCCTGGGGTTGATGTGGGGGTTGTCGCCACTGCACCGCCGCCTGCAGGAGGGTTGGGAAAAGCAGTTGTCCTGGGATCCCAGTGGGGCTCTGGCCTCTCTGCTCAGCGTCATCCCTTTCCTGTTGGCAGCAGCGGTGGTGGTGGCTTTCACCGAGATCTCGTTGGGCAAAAGCTGGGCCGTCTCCTGGGGCCTTATTGCCTGTGTTGGCGGTGGCCTCTACGAGCTGGGCCGGCGGGACAACGCCCGCTGACCCAAGCGCTCCGCACCGGCCCTCACCCCCAACAGTATGGACAATGCTAAGCGCTAGAGCAATTTAACTTTTGAGGGGCTCGGGGAGCTCTAAGTCCCGCGCCCTAGCTGAAAGGTGAGCATCGGGATACAGGGGCTCCCCTCGTCTGGCGATTCCCTATGCTGCCAGCGATGGATGAGCTAGACAAATAAACCTTGTCTTGCAAGGCTTTACTGCACTGCTATTCGGATGTGGTGTTATTGGGAGAGTTGGGAAGTACTGCAGGACAACTGGGAAAGAGAAACACTCTGCGCAGTCGGTCTGTCGGGGGGAAACTCCAGACCGGTAGCGAAATCTATCTTTGGGAATGACCGGAAAAGCTCAACAGAGATGTTGGGAAGCCGGCACTGTACCGCCTGGGATCGGTGACGGGAGCATGTCAACCCCTACTCATTACCCCCACTCAATTGGTAAACTTGTTTTGCCAGTCAGTTGTCAAAATCTCTCGACCAAACACCCATCCGGCCAAGATTAGAGGCAGGGCCAAGCCCAGGAAGCCGAAAAAACTAATCACCTGGGCTATTTGCCGCTGCGCTTTTTTCTGTTTCGGATCTCGGAGGTTGTTGGCAGCTACCGTTAGCTTCGAGCAAAAGGCCACCACCACTGCACCTACCGGCCCCAGAACCAAAGAGGGCCACAGCCAATCTGCCACTTGCGAGAACGCATAGGCTCCGGTGAAGGGGATGATGACAAAACAAGCCAGCTCCAGGATCCCCCAGGTGAAGAGGGCCAACTGGACATCTTTGCGGAAAACTTCATCGGGATTGTACATAGGTCTCCAGGATGAACTGCTACGATATCACGCTAAGGCATAACCTTCGAGATGGGAAAACAAAGTGCTAAGGCTTCTAGGTTAACTCCAGGTGTAAGGATCTGCCTGGCGGATCCTCTTCCCCTTCCATCTAGGCAACCCTAATGCCCAAGATCCTTGAATAAACCCCCGTTAAGGAGAGAAAGACGGCCTCAGCAAGGATAAACTCCCCCATGTGACCCTATTCACAAAGACCTGAAATAATCTTAAGTAGTTAGTGAGTCGTTTGTGTTTGCTGCCCTTTCCTGCCGAGTTAGGGCGTCTCTTTTCCCTTTTTGGCTGGCAAGCTGGGAGCATGGTGTATCTGCGCAATCGCCGCCCATGAGCTGCCGAAGGGATCCCGATATACCAACACTCTGTACCCTTGACTCTTGCTGTCTTCGAGAGTGTCGAGCCGCCATGCCCCGCATCCTCATCATCGATGATGATCCCAGCATTTGCACTCTGCTGCAGCGGTACTTGCAGCGGCAGGGTTACTCAGTGGAGGTGGCGATGACGGGGGCCGAGGGCCTACAGCAGTTGCGCGCTTTTCAGCCGAGCTTGGTGATTTTGGATCTGAACTTGCCGGATGTGAGCGGCTACGACCTTTGCCAGCAGATGCAAGAAGAGACCGGCGTGTATGTGTTGATGTTAACCAGCCGAGTGAATCCTGCCGACAAGCTGCAAGGATTTCAGTTGGGGGCAGATGACTACCTGACCAAGCCCTTCAGCCTGCCGGAGCTCCTGGCACGGGTGCAGGCCATCCTACGGCGACAACGAACGAAGACCGGAATGGCCGGCGCACCGGTCTTGACCTTTGCCTCTTTGGTAATCGACCCGGAAACCCGAGAAGTCACCCGTGACCGGCGCCCAATTAACCTAACAGCTTTGGAGTTTGACTTGCTCTACACCATGGCCCGACACCCAGGGCGGGTCTGGCGACGGTCTGAGCTGATTCAAGAGGTGTGGGATTTTAACCACGAGGGAGATGAACGGGTGGTCGATGTCCACATCGGCCAAATTCGCAAGAAGCTGGAAACCGATACCAGCCAACCGGAACTGATCCGCACCGTGCGCGGCGTTGGCTACAAGTTCGAGCCTCCCACTCCCAAAGAGGGATGGGGAGAGGAAAAACCGTAACCTCCCTCTTTCAAAGGGAGAGAGCGCGCTAATCGAGGCGACGGCCTGTCAGACGCACAAAAATGTCTTCTAAGTTGGCAGGGCGCACCATCAGGCCGGTCTTGTCGGGTTCGGCTTCCAACTGCCGCTGGGCTTCCGCCAGGCTGGGGAAAAAGGTGTAGCTCACCTCCTGGCCAGGGCGGGAGCGCACCAGCAGAGCTTCCCCGTACTTCGCCCGCAACTGGTCGGTGCTGCCCAACTCGATCAACTTCCCGCCGTCCATGATGCCGATGCGGTCGCACAGCTCCTCGGCCTCTTCCATGTAGTGGGTAGTAATCAGCAAGGTCATCCCCTGCCGATTCAGATCCCGCAGGATCTCCCACAACAGCCGCCGCGCCTGGGGATCCAACCCAACGGTCGGCTCGTCCAAAAACAAAATTTGCGGCCGGTGCAACAGCGCCCTGGCCACTTGCAAGCGCCGCTTCATGCCGCCGGAGAGGGTCTTCACCTTGTCCTGCCGGCGGTCGGCCAGCTTCACGTACTCCAGCCACTCGTCGATGCGCCGCTGCCGCTCCGGGTTGGGGATGTGGTGCATGCGCCCATGGAACTCCAGATTTTCCCAAACCGTCAGCTCTGCCTCCAGGGTGATGGGCTGCAACACCACCCCAATCTGCCGCCGCACCGCCAAGGGATCCCGCACCACGTCATACCCTCCCACCCGGATGGATCCCTGGCTGGGGCGGGTGAGGCTGGTGAGCATGCGGATGGTGGTGGATTTGCCGGCGCCGTTGGGCCCCAGCAGGGCAAACACCTCCCCCTGCGGGATCCGCAGGCTCAGGTCCTGCACGGCCACCTGCTGCCCAAAGCGCTTCCACACCCCCTGCATTTCCACTGCTGCCGGCTGGGTCTGGGGCAGGGCCGGGGCCATCGAAAGAGCGGTTACAGTTGGCTCCATCTGCGGGTGTAAAGAAATCTTTCTCCTTTAGCATACGCCAAAACAGGTTTCTGGGCGGGATCCCTGGCCTTGGCGGCTATCCCTTTTCGCTTTTTCAACTTCTCTGTGGCTATGATCTCGCTCACCATCGCTTTCCCGTCAGTATTGTAGAATGACAAGTTTTTTACAGAAGTAAACTTATGAGACCAAGCTATGAAAAAAACCATACTTAGCACAGTAAATTGCGCTGAATAGCTCAGGTATCGGCACAGCTGATGGGTAACAATAAAAACGCAAGGTGGGCAGGCGCGGCTGTCGAACCCCAACTCCTCTTCAGTAAAGTTCCTCTCTCTCGATTCAAAACACACCGATAGCGTTCACCCACGGATATCCAGATGCAAAACAAAGACCGACTTGACCAAATTGACTTCCGCCTCGATCGCCTGGTGGGTGCGGTGCTGACTTTGGCTGAAGCCGTCAATCTCATCAAAGACGACCTGTCTCATTTGAAGGATATTGTCCAGCGACAGGTGCAGGTGACCCAAGAGCAAACTGCCTGGCTGGGGGAGTTGAAGGCCGTTTGCCAGCAGCAGGCGGAGACGGCTCGCTGCCAAGCGGAAACGGTGGAGCGCCTCATCGCTCACCTTTTGCCGGCCCAGGATCGCAAGTCCTAAGGGATCCCCAAAAGGCGTGC
>NZ_JANSJH010000051.1:14843-18374 GCF_047462495.1 Synechococcus sp. H55.2
CTCACCTTTTGCCGGCCCAGGATCGCAAGTCCTAAGGGATCCCCAAAAGGCGTGCCACAATGGCAGCAGAGCTTGAGGTCGTCCGCCCTTGGAGTTCCGCGTTGCAGCAGCACAGCAGGGTTCTGTTGACGCAGAGGAGTTGCTGGCTTTTTTTCGCTGCCGGCGCCTGCCCTACTTAGATCGGTTTGGGCCTCAAGAAGCCAAGCTGCCGCCGGAAAACCTGCTGGAGCAATGGCGTCGGGATCGCCAAGCTTTGCAAGCTGCCGTGCTGGAACGATTTCCCGGCGAACAGGTGACGCCGGGCAACGGGGCCCTCTTGGCGGCTATGGCGGCAGGAGCGGAGCGGATCTACGGCGGCCAGATCCTGGCAGAGCTGTTCTGGCAACTGGATTCGAGCAGCACTGAGGAGCTGGCAGGTTTGGAGCCTAATGTTGGCGCCTCACTTGAGCCAGATCCTGACCAGGCTGCAGAGGACTGGGGCGGCGTCGGCAAGACACCATGGGAGTTTGGGCCAGAGTTCCGCTCCGTCTGGGTGAGCAGCTCACTGGATCTTCTCATTCGGGATCCCGCTCTCGTTGGCAGGAGGCGGCACGCCGTCCAACCTTCCTATTGGCCGGTACACATTCGCATTGGCAAGCGCCCCAAACCGGAGTACGAATTGTTGCTGGCGCTGCAGGCAGAATTGCTGGGATCCCTGCAGGGGCAGGTGCCCAAGCGTGGCTTTTTGATTTTAAAAGATGGAAAGTGGCACCCTGTCCACCTAAGCCGCCGCCGCGCCCAGGTACGCCGCCTGCTGCAAGAGTATCTGGGCACTCTCAACCAACCAGAGCCGCCGCAGGTGTTTATGGCCCGCAGCCGCTGTCATCTTTGCCACTGGCGGGAGCACTGTCGGCAATTGAACGCCGTTGCCCAGCCCCTCACTTTGCTGCCGGGCGTAACCGGATCCCGCTATCCCCTTTTGCAAGAGGCAGGGATCGATTCGATTGAGGCTTTGGCCAACGCCCAGTTAGAAATGCTGCAAGCCATCCCCAAGCTGGGAGCCGGCGTGGCCCTACAACTGCAGCTACAAGCCCGTGCCACCCTCAGCCGCCGGCCCCTCTGGATTCAGTCTCCCCCGTTGCCCACAACACCCGTAGAGCTGTACTTCGATATCGAGGCGGATCCCCGCCACAACGTCGCCTACCTGCTGGGCTTGCTGGTGGTAGAGCAAGCCGAGGGGACAAAGGTTGCGAACTACCACGGTTGCCTGGCTGCCGACCCGCGGGAAGAAGGGCAAGCTTGGGAGCAGTTTCTGCAACTGGCACAACGCTATCCCGACGCCCCTATCTACCATTTTCACGGCTTTGAGGTGCAGACCTGCCGACGACTGGGGGAGCAATACCGCACGGATCCCCGTCAGGTGAGGCAATTGTTGCAGCGCTTTGTGGATTTGCACGCCTGGGTACAGCGCTCGGTGGTGCTGCCGATTGAGAGCTATTCCCTAAAGAACATCGCCCGCTGGTTGGGTTTCGAGTGGCGGCTGCCCGATGCCAATGGCGCCCAGTCTATTTATTGGTATAGCCAATGGCTGGAAACGCGGGAGCGCCGCTATTTGGAGCACTCGCTTATCTACAACGAGGATGACTGCCGAGCCACCCATCGCCTCAAAGACTGGCTGTCCCAGGGCGAAGTTCTCCAGCAGGCGGTTTTCCCTACTGTCAACGTCTGAGGTTTCGTCTAAAATCGGCCAAGTCTGTTTAATTGAGCAAGGGGATCCCATGCTGTTGAAATCTCATGAATCTCCCCGCCATCAGGGCAGAAACCGTCGCGGTCGCGGGGGATCGGCACGTAAGCGCCAACTGGACAAACGGAACCGCGCCTTGATGCAGCGATTGCGACAAGGAGAGCGTGCTCTCAGCTCTCGAACTTCTCGGCAGGGACAAGTCAACCCTGCCTTTTTTGTGCCTGCTTTTCCTTTCTCTCGGCCTGAACCGGAAAAGGATAGACCAAGTTCCCACTTTTGCGGAAAGGGGCTTTCCTCAGCAGTAAAGGTATTCTCGAATACAGAAGTTTGACTCTGTCTTGCTAAGCTGACCTTCTGGGGTCGTCGCCTCATTCTTGGCCACCTTTCCCCTTGCGGATCCCTACTGAGCCAGGTGCTGCGGAGCATACGGATATGTCCATCTCGAAATCGTCGCGTCGCCAATTCCTGCAATCTGCTGCTGCGGCTGCCTCTCTGGTGGCCGTTGGCGGGCTAAAGGCCAAGGCTCAGAGCCGCGGGCCGCTTCTGGTTTCCCAGGGCCTGACACCCCTGAAGTTCACCCTTTCTTGGTTGCCTTCCTCGATGGATACCCCCCTTGGAACTGCGATCTTGAAGGGCTACTTTGCTGAAGAGGGGCTAGAAGTAACCTACGAGCGCGGCTTTGGCTCTGCCGATTCCATCACTAAGATTGCTGCTGGCCAGTACGACCTGGGGGAAGGGGATCCCTACTCCATGATCGAGTTCAACGCCAAAAACCCGGATGTGCCCCTGGTGGCGATCTTTGTTCACTTCAACCGCTCTCCCTTCGGCATCTATACCCTGAAAGGCAGAGGCATTACAGAGCCGGCCCAACTGGCGGGCAAGAAGCTGGGGGCGCCCGCAGGAGATGCGCCGCGTCGGCTCTGGCCGGTGTTTGCCAAGCAAGTCGGCATCGATCCGGCTTCAGTAGAGTGGCTAACCATGGAGCCACAGTTACGCGAGCCCTTCCTGATCCAAGGCCGGGTGGACGCAATTAGCGGCTTTATGACCTCGGCCATGCCCAATTTGGTGCGGGGTGGCGTTAGCTTGAACGACATCACGCCTTTTCTCTACAACGACTATGGCCTTGAGCTGTACGGTAATGCCGTCATCACCCGTGTGCAACTGCTGCGCGAGAAGCCGGAGCAACTCAAAGCTTTCTTGAGGGCCTACGTCAAGGGCTGGCAAGACACCATCCGCGACCCCGACGGCAATATGTTGGCGTTTTTGGACAAAGCCAAAGCCGAAGGGCAGGTGCTGGACACGGCCATTGAGAAACTGCGTCTCACCCTAGCTATGCCGCGTCTGTTTGTTACCGATGAGGTGCGGGAAATTGGCTTGGGGGACGTGGTGCCTGCCCGGATGGAAACCGCGATTGCTCAGGTGGTGGATGGCTTTGGCCTCTCTGCCAAACCGCCTCTGGAGAAAGTATTTGACAACAGCTTGCTTCCCCCCAAATCTGAGCGAATGATCGCCTGATCTGGAGAATCACACAACAACTTTGAAGCGCTGTCTGTTGACTTGCAGAGACAGTGAACGCTTCTTGCCGGCCAGACGGCTTTTCCCGATGGCAGGTGAGGAGCCCAGCTCATTGGCTCAGTCATTTCAGCAAGATATTCTCCAAGCTTTTCACAGCAGGGATCCCAGACTTCTCTTGGGAGAGAGGTAGGTTTTAATCGCGTTTGCATTGCTGGGTTAGAGATGGCAAGCGAGGCGCAGCAGCAAGGGAATATCTCAAACTTTGTTTAACGTAAGGTGCGGAATTCCCCACC
>NZ_JANSJH010000052.1:0-18216 GCF_047462495.1 Synechococcus sp. H55.2
GAGAGGGGAGTTAGAGCGGCGCGTTCGCGACAGCGTTGCGGAGCAATAACGACGTAACGAATCGTTTCATTGCTATTTGCAATGACTATAACTGTTTGAAATGTCCATAGACTTGACGTCCCGGCTGCCGCGCCATTCTCAAAACACTGCAGATGTTGTCCTGCGGGAGACACTCAAGTTGCCCGCGGGCTATGGGGCTTAGGGCCTGTCATGCTCAAGTGCGGAGCTGATCAGCTTTTCCGGGGTGGAGGGGGAAAGCTGGAGCGACGACCAGGCCACACCTGCTCGGTGGGCCACCACCACACCAACGGCCTCCAGATAGGAAGCTACCGATACACAAGGGATCCCCAACTGGCGGGGGTGCACCTGCATCACGGTGGTGTTTTCCTCGACGGCAATAAACAGCGGCGGGCGGGGACGGCTGGCCAGGTGCAGCAATCCAGGCCCGCCAAAGGCGGTGGCCGGGGCGATGACGCTATCTACCTGCTCTGCCGTCAGGTCGCCCGGCTGGGGAGTTTTGACGAATTGGGGAGCGTAGCTAAGGCCCACCAAAACCGAGGGCAAAAAGGTAAACCCCACCTCTTCGGCGGCAGCGCGGGGGTGAACCGGCTTAGGGTCTGGATCGGGGTAGAAGGCGGGGGCGTGGGCACAAGGGATCCCCAGCTCTCGCACCACCAGGTGGCTGAGGATGGCCTCTGCCCCAGCCAAGGGATCCACCCCCCTCCCCTGCTGGTACTGGCTGAAGTCGAGCTGGTCGGGGAAGCGGGCCACCACGGCAATGGCCTCTGCTCCCAGGCGGATCAGCTCTTGGGCAGTCTCCAACAGAGCATCAGGCTGGGCCAGGGATCCCTGGCTGGCCCCGGAAGGGGAGGAGCAGACGGAAACACCCAGGGGTCGGCCGGTCAAGCGCCAGGGGCCGATGTTAAGCCCTAAGGTGGCCTGGGCAGCCTGCAGCACGTGCAGGTGGCGCTGTTGCAGATCTTCCGGAATGCCGGCATCCAGCACTACCCCGACGCGGTTTTGGCGCACCGGCCTCAAGTTCCACACCCCGGCACAAAATCGATCCAGGCCGTACCCTTCGACGTAGAACACATTCCCCATCGGCCAATACAAACTGGCCCCGTTTAAGACATTGGGGTGAGTGATGACCCGCTCCGCTGCCGCGGCCAAGACGCGGGCAATGGGCAGGGCATCCCCGGCAAAGCCACCTATGCGGGCACCGATGCCGGTGGGGACAAGCAGCAGCGTGGTGTAGGAATGTGGGGACATTGCTTGCGGATCCCGTCCCGCCGATGCGAACGGATTTGATGTGGATTCAGAACGCTTGCAACAAAAGCTGTTGCGCCAGCGCCTCGGCCCGACGCACACAATCTCCCAACGCCACGCCATCCAGGTAGTTGGCGCACACCCACACACCTGGGGTTTGGGACGCCAGGTAAGCTTGCAACTGGGCCATCCGCTGCCGATGGCCAAGCGTGTATTGTGGGATAGCCCGGGGCCACAGGCGCTCTCCCAGGCGGATGGGCTCGACAGGTCGGGTGAGCAGGATCTGGCTCAGCTCTGCGTGCACAATCTGCGCTCGCTCTTCAGGGGAAAGTGCTGCCATGAGCGGGTCGGTGGCCCCGCCGATGAAGCTGAGGAAGCAGTGATAGCCCTGGGGAGACCGCTCTGGGAAAAGGCAGGAGGCCCAGATGGTGCCCAGGGTGCGCAAACCCTGGGAGCGCGGGATCAAATGGCCAAACCCCCGCAACGGCTGCGGCAGAGCCTCTTGGGGATAGGCCAAAGCCACCACCGCCACCGGCGGATAGGGGATCCCGGCCAAGAGCCGGCTGGCTGGGGGGTTGAGCTCCTGCAACAGCGAGGCAGCTTCAGGCGCGGGAAGAGCCAGCACCACCTGCCGGGCAACCACCCAGCGGGATCCCTCGGCGGTCTTAAAGCCCACCCAATAGCCCATCTCATCCCGCTTGAGCTGCACAGCCCGCCAGCCCAGCCGCAGGCTGTCCCCCAGCTTTTGGGCTATCGCTTCCGGCAACTGCTGCAGCCCTTGGCGCAGGTTGCCCAGTTGGCCACGTTGGGGTGGGGGCTGGATGGCCACAGGAGAGGGCTGGGGTCTGTGGCGCAAAGCCTGCAGCGCGCCGGCAAAAAGGCTGCCGTAGCGCTCTTCCAAGCCGGCCACGCGGGGAAAGGCGGCCAAGGCGCTGAGCTGATCCGGATCCCCCGCATACACCCCTGAGGTGAAAGGTTCCACCAAGCGTTCTGCCACCTCGGATCCCAGTTGTCGCCGGAAGAATTGCCGCACCGTTTCCTCGCGCCCTGGCGGCGGCGGGACAAACCCCAACAACCCCTGCAAAGCCCGCAGCTTGCCGCCCACGCTCAACAGCCGCGAGCCAATGGCTGCAGAAGGGCTGAGGGGCACCGGCAGCAGCTCTTTCTCCCAGTAGATGTAGCGGGGCAACTTGGCATCCGCCAGCACCAGTTGCTCGGCCAGGCCCACCTCGGCAATGAGGTTGAGCAGAGGGGGGACGGGGGTAAAGCTGTTGGGGCCTTCTTCCCAGCGGTAGCCGTTTTTGGATTGGGTGGAGATGCAGCCGCCGACACGAGGGCTGGCCTCGGCCAAGAGCACCGGCTGAGCGGAGCGGCCCTGCCGCAGGCGTAGCGCCAGGGTCAGGCCGCTGATGCCCGCTCCAATGACCACCACCTCAGCCCGTTCCCACAAGTGGGTCAGAGGCTCAGTTGAGGGATTGACTGCCGCTTCCAAGCTGTCCATCATCGCGGTTCCTATGGGTTTCCTGAAAGCAATCAACGCAGCACGCGAAACAGGCTGGGGATCGCGGCCACCTGGGGAAGCTGTTGGATCTCGGCCAGCGCCTGCCGACAATCGGCCTCGCGGACGGTGTGGGTGAGGATGACGATCTCCGCCTGCTCCTGGTGGCACTCTTTTTGGGTAATGCTCTCCAGGCTAACCCGGTGGCGGCCAAAGCAGGTGCCGATCGCCCCCATCACCCCCGGCTGATCCTGGGCCAACACCCGCACGTAAAACTCCGACTCCAATTCCGCCAGCGGGAGCAAAGCGGCAGCCCTGCCGAAGAACCCCCATAGAGGATTGGGCAGATAGGCCCCGGTTTGCAGGTGGGCCCGGAGGGTGAGCAAATCCCCAACCACGGCGCTGGCGGTCGGCCCCTGTCCCGCCCCTGGGCCGGCGAGCACCACCTGCCCCAGGGGATCCCCCTGCACCCAGACGGCGTTGTCCACGCCGTGGACGTTGGCCAGCGGGTGGGTAACCGGCAGCAGAGTAGGGTGGACGCGCACATCCAAGGCCGTCTCAGATCCCTGGGCGGCGGCCCTTTGGGCGATGGCCAGGAGCTTGAAGGTGTAGCCCCACTCGCGGGCATAGCGGATGTCGGTGGAGCTGATGTTGCGGATCCCTTCGCAGGGGATGGCTTCCCGCGGCACCGCCACCCCAAAGGCGAGGCCGGCCAGAATGGCGATTTTGTCGGCGGCATCCCACCCTTCCACATCGGCGCTGGGATCCGCTTCCGCGTAGCCGCGGGCCTGGGCCTGGGCCAGCGCCTCGGCAAAGGAGCTGCCCTGCTGGGCCATCTGGCTGAGGATGAAATTGGTGGTGCCGTTGACGATGCCCCAGACCGCCTGGATGCGGCTGGCCCGCAGGGAGTGTTGCAAAGCCTGCACAATGGGGATCCCGCCGCCCACCGCCGCTTCCAGCAGCACCGCCACCCCGGCCTGGGCGGCAGCTTGAAAGATCTCTTCCCCATGGCGGGCAATCACCGCTTTGTTGGCCGTGATCACCGGCTTGCCGTGGTCAATGGCCTTCAGGATCAGGCTGCGGGCCGGCTCCAGGCCCCCCATCAGCTCGATCACCGCATCGATTTCCGGATCCGAGACGATCTGCTCCAGATTGGTGGTCAAGCGCTCAGGTGGGATCCGCACTTGCCGCGGCTTATCCAGGGAGCGCACCCCCACTGCCGCAATCTCGACCGCCTGTAGGAGAGGGTGCTGCGGTTGCTGCAGCATTTGCACAACACCCGTGCCGACCGTGCCCAGCCCCAATAGCCCAACTCGATAGACCACAACCGCTCCTCTTGCCTGCTGCCGACCTTGAACCAGAAAACTCCCCTCACCACTACTACGATAAACGGTGCCGATCACCCAGGAGTCGGAGTCTAGCATCTGTCCCCTATGGCACCCACAAAGTGATAGGGGGGCAAAGGGGGGCTCCAGTCCAGTTGCCAATCGGGGTGCTGCGCCAGCCAGGTTTGGGTAAGCTGGGCCGCCGTTTCCCGTTCGGCAGGGGTGAGCAAAATGTAAAGCCGCAAGCGTTCGCCCGGCTGGGGATCCCCCTTTTGCACAGGCCAAGTAGAGGGCCAAAGTTGCTGCAGGGCCGCCAGCTCCTGCTCTTGCTGCGCTTGGGCTTGCTGTTGCTGCAAATAGGCTTGCTTGCGGGCCAACAGATAGGCCGTCCCGCTCAGAGATGGCTGCGGCTCCGGCTGGGGCTGAGGCCGAATCCTTCCCTTCAGACAGTACTCGGCCCTTCCCCCAATGGCCGCGAGGACCTGTTCGTACTCTGCCTGCCGCGCCAGCAGATGGGATCCCAGCTTTTCTGCCGAGAGAAAGCAGGTGCCAAAGCGCAGGGGCAGCAGCGGCATCTGGGCAAACAGCCGGCAGAGCACCTGATCGTGGCGCAGGGCAGAACGCACCAGCACCTCATCCGAAGCTTGCAACGCCTCTGGATCCCGCATCGGCTCCACAGCGGCGGCAATTCGGCTCCCCACCGGGGCAAACACCTGTACCGGCTGATGGATCCCCTCGGTTTGCCGGATGAAGGACAAAAGCTGCGGATCCGGCTGCGGGAAGAAGGCATAGGTGTAGAGAGGGCTGACAACGCTCTGCCCCTTGCCCTGCACTTGGGGTTCCGGCTGGGCTGAGAAGGTCATGGGCTGAGGATGAAGGAAGATAGTCTTTCCTTCCCAGTCTACGCAACCTGGATCAGGCTGCAGAGCGTTCACGGTCGGCCCGGAGATAAGGTAAACTAGCTGCGCACCGGTTCTGCACAGGGCTGTGGTGTTTGGGGCCGCAGCAGGGCCTGGGTTTCAGGCGGGCTCTCCACCCCAGTGCTCCCAGCAGGTGAGGCCATGACCAGCCGCCCAGACTTCAAACCCTTTGAAAAGGAAGAGACCGAACGACTGCGGGATCTGCTTCCCGCCTCCTTCCGACCCTTGGTCAGCGTCGTGCCCAACTTCGGGGGTGAAGCCCTGCTGGTCTCCCGCCGCAAGGCCCCTTGGCAGCCCCAGGGCACGATCGCCATCGATTTTCGCCGTTGGCAACAGATCCCACGTCCCCAGCGGGATCTGTTGTTTCTGCGCGAGGTGGGTTGGCTGGGCAATCGCAACTGGCTGCAGCCGGGATTTTACCAGTCGCTGGCTTTGCTGGGAGGCATCACCACTGTGGCGGAGCTCTCTTTGCAGCACCCTTTTTCCGCTCTCTTGGCGGGTGGCATCACAGCCCTCTCGATTCAGCAGATCTGGCAAAACCTGAACCGGGAGAGCGCCCATTTCGATGCCGATGAATTTGCCCTGCGCCGCGCCCAGTTTCGCGGCTACAGCCGCCAAGAGGCGGCTCAACACCTGGCGGATGCTCTGGAACAGGTTCTCAAGTTGGATCCCAGCGATATCCTGACGGCGCTGCGGCTACAACGGCTGAGAACCATTGCCCGCAACCTTGCCCCCTCAGGCGGAAACTCCTGAGACCAGTTGCACTTGAGTGATGGCCACCCGACCGGAGAAGCAGATGTCGGTATCGGCTTGGGGATCGCGGGCGCGATCCGCATAGCGGCCCTGATAGCGAAACCACAATGACTCTACCCCATTGTCTTCTGCCTCCACGGCGTAATCGAGGGGCAGAGGTTGGGTACAGAGGGGACAGTAAACCCGCTCCGGCAGAGGGGATCCAGGTGGCAGGTGGGGCAAGTTGACATTCCAAAACGCTCCGCTGGGCAGGGGTTGTTCCATCAGCTCCGCCAAAATGGCACAGGTCCAGCGCCGCGCCTGTTCCCAGTCGATGGGTTTGCCCCCTGCTCGGTATTGGGAAATGGCGATCCCCGGGATCCCACGCAGCGCCGCTTCCCGCACCGCTGCCACCGTGCCGGACAAGTACACATCCGTTCCCAGGTTTCCCCCCTCGTTAATGCCGGAAAGCACCCAATCTACGGATGGAGCCAGTTTGAATAGGGCCACCCGCACACAGTCGGCAGGGGATCCCTCAACGGCAAAGGTGCGCTCGCCGCGGGCAGAGGCCCGAAACGGTCGTCGCGTCGTCACCTGGTGGCTGCAGCCGGAAAGCTCCTGGTGGGGGGCCACAATCCAACAGTGTTCTTCTGCAACAAGGGAGCCGAGGGCCAGCTTGAGCTGGGCCAGCCCCGCCGCCTCGATGCCGTCATCGTTGGTCAGCAATACCTTCATCCGGATTTCCTCTGCCGGCAACTTCTTGGGTTAATCTAATCGCAAGTCTCCAGCGCAAATCTGGAGATCTGGGGTGCAAAAGCAGCAGGGATCCCGTTCTTCTTTTACCCTATCTTTGGGGGTCAGCCTTCCCCTTGCCGCATCCATCAACCCATCATAAGGAACTGACACCGGAGGACTGCGATGACCACACGGGTAGCCATCAACGGATTTGGTCGCATTGGGCGGGCTTTCTTGCGGGTGCTGCTGTCTCAGCCGGAAAGGACTCCGTCCCCCGACCGGGAGCTGGAGGTGGTAGCCGTCAACGATCTGACCGAGCCGGAAAACCTGGCCTATCTGCTTCAGTTCGACTCGGCCTATGGGCGCCTGCCCCAGACCGTCAGCGCCGTGGATGGCCACTTGCAAATCGGCAGCCACAAAGTCCGGGTTTTGGCAGAACGGGATCCGGCCCAACTGCCTTGGAAGGATCTGGGGGTTGACCTGGTGGTGGAATCCACCGGCTTATTCACCAAACGAGATGGGGCCGCCAAACACCTGGAGGCCGGCGCCAAAAAAGTGATCATCTCTGCTCCCGCCAAAGGCCCCGACCTGACGGTGGTGATGGGGGTCAACGACGACCAGTACGACCCGCAGCGGCACCACATCGTCTCCAACGCCTCCTGTACCACCAACTGTCTGGCGCCGTTGGCTAAGGTCTTGCTGGATCGCTTTGGCATCGAGACAGGCTTTCTCACCACCTGCCACGCCTATACCGCCACCCAGGCCATCGTGGATCGCCCGGATCCCAAGGACTACCGGCGGGGCCGCTCGGCGGCGGTGTCGATTGTGCCTTCCACAACCGGGGCGGCCACGGCAGTTGCCGAGGTTTTGCCTGCCCTGAGAGGAAAGATGGACGGGCTGGCGCTGCGGGTGCCCACCCTGACCGGCTCGATCGTGGACTTTGTGGTGCGCACCGAGCAGCCCATCACCAAAGAAGCAGTCAATCAAGCGTTTGTCGAGGCGGCAGAAGGCCCGATGCGCGGCATCCTGGCCATTGCCCCACCGCAGATCGTATCGGCGGATATCGTTGGGGATCCTCACTCCTCGATTGTGGACTTGGAATCCACCCTGACCCTGGGAGATCGCACGGTGAAGGTGCTCTCCTGGTACGACAACGAGTACGGCTATGCCGCGCGGCTGGTGGACCTGGCCGCCAAAATCGGGGCTGCGCTGTAGGCGGCCATCAGTGGTTTGTTACGTCCATCCCTAACTCCTCAGGTGGGCCGAGCCACAGCAAGAGCACCATCGCCGGAGCGGCTGTCATCGCTGTAATCAAATAGAACAGCGGCCAATTGACCGCAGCCGCCAAATAGCCCGACATGGCCCCGGCCAAGGTTCCTCCCACGGCAAACACGCTGGTGAGCAGAGCGTACTGGGTGGCGCTAAATTGCCGATCGCAGAGGCTCATCAAAAAAGCCAGGAAAGCAGCCGTGCCCATGCCCCCGGCCATGTTGTCGAAAAGGGTTGCCCCCACCAGCAGCGGATAGTTTTGCCCCACCAACCCAATGGCTCCCAGGCCCAAATTGCCGATCCCCTGCAGGGCCGCGAAGATGAACAGACAGCGGTAGGTGCCGGCGCGGCTGACCCACTCTCCCCCCACAAAAGCCCCCACCAAGGTGGCCAACAAGCCTATCCAACTGCGGATGATGCCCAGATCGCTGGTGCTGAACCCCGTCTGCAACAAAAACGTGGGGGTCATTTGCCCCGCCAAGCTATCCGGCAACTTGAAGCAGACCACGAACAGCAGGATCGCCCAGGCCAAGCGGTGCCGCCAAAAAGATTGAAACGGCTCGATAATGGCCGCCCGCAGCGAGGTAGGTTTGAGGGCACTGTTTTCCGGCTCGGGGGCCAAAAATGAGGTAACCACCCCGATCGACATCAGCAGCGCCATGATCCCGTACACCTGCCACCAGGGCAAGTAGTCCGCCAAGATCAAACTCACACCACTGCTGACCAGCAGCGCGATGCGATAGCCAAATACGAAAATGGCTACCCCTGCCCCCATCTCCCGCTCTGCCAAAATGTCGGTGCGGTAGGCGTCCACCGCGATGTCCTGAGAGGCGCTCAAAAAAGCCACCAGGAACCCCACCAGAAAGATCGGGCGGGTGAAAACCGTGATGCCCGGCCAAGTCTGGGCCAGCTCCTCCCAGCCCAAGGTTTCTAGCCAGGTTTGGGTGGGATCTTGAAAACCCAGCAGCCCGATGCTGAGCAGCAACAGCACCTGGGTCAGGGCCATCCACCCCCGCCGCCGACTGCCCCGCAGGGATCCCGGTGCCGGCAACAGAAACCGATCCAGAATAGGCGACCAGAGAAACTTGAACGAGTAGGGCAAATTGAGCAGGTTAAACAAGCCGATGGCAATGGTGGTCAAGCCCGCTTGGGTCAGCCAGGCATTGAGGGTGGAGTTGATCAACAGCAGCGGCAAACCCGACGAAAACCCCAGCAGCAGCAAAGTGCCCATCTTGGGGCTGCCGTAGATACCCAACATCCGCCTCAGGACGCTTGTCTCCACCTCCATCCTGGCCAGCCCTCCCATTTCTTCTCAGGGATCCCTGAATTGCCGGTTACTCTAGCAGGTGCCCTGGCCGGCGGCGATCGCTGCTGCTGGGCAGAAGCTCCCTCCCGTTGCCGTAGCAGGAGGGAGTCCTTCTCGGGAAAACCTACAGGCTACTGCGAATCACAAACGAGTAGTTGCTGCCGGGTTCCAGCAGATAGTCCGATTTTTCCAGAAAACGGCTCAAGGGCTCACAAATCAAAGCCCGCCCCACAGAAGGTTCCACCTTCAGCTCCCCGGCCCGAAAGCACCAGCAGAAGCGCCAAACCCAACCGTTGGCGTTGACTTCCCCTTCGATGGCACCCTCCTGCCAAGAGCGGCGGGTAATCTGCACATGGGCAGTGGTTTGAGGCAGTCGGCTCATCCGGCATCTCCGACGGGATCCCTTGTAGGGTAGCGCGTGACCCTCCCGCTGCCACCAGCAGGTCGAACTTGGGCCATGAGGCATCCGGAGCTCCACGCCATTCAAAGTCTCCCAACTGCCTGCTGTGGGGAAAAGCAGCCAGCAACTAGCGGGCGGCAGTTGCAAGAGCCTTCGAGGATTTTTTCTCCGGCTTCTCAGCCGCAACTTCCGCTAGCAAAGCCCGCAGGCTGGGAAAAAGGAAGTGGTTCTCCTCGACATATTGCGCACCAAATAACCCCTTCTCCGCCCAAAAAAACCGATCAATCGTATGTTCATTGCGCCGTACCAAAATCAGCGCAGGCGGCTGAATAGAATTTTCCTGAATATATCTGCGAGCAGCAGTTACAGACTTCTCCTCACCACTGTCCAAATTAAATTGAGGGATATGATCTAAAATCTTGCGCCCTTCCAGACGACGGCGGCTCTTACGCTTTCTTCTCCTAACCAATGTAAGCCTCCTGTAGAGGGATCACCGAACAACCGCAAAGGGAATATATCAGCACTGCTTAAGAAAATCAATAACTTTTACCCATTTTTGTTATTCTTCTTTACAAGAACAATAAACCATAAACCAGCAACTTCCTTTTGCTCGGCGGGAGGGCAACTCGAACACCAGCCCCAAACTCCCGTGGGGAAGCGTCCTCTGAGTGAAAATCCCCAAAAACTGCCTGCGAAGAGAGCTGACAAGTTGAGTGGTTGCTAGGCTCAATCTTGAAGCGAATCCACTGCCTCTGGCAACTGTAGAGAAAATCAGCTGCCAACGCAGGAGACTCTCATCAAATCTGAGCTCCAGCTTAACATTAGCAGAAACGGTGCTCAACAGAATATATACCTAAACTCAGTTTCAAATCAACCTCTTTTGGGTTGAAGTGCTGAGTCAGTTGCCGACTTTGCCAGTTTGGAACTGCTCGACCGAGAAGAGGAAGGGTCTGCTCTCGGGCAGTGTACTAAGACTGTACAGCTAACTTCTTGTTTCTACAAGAGATCCACAGCAGATCCATATAGCCCTTTCGCGGGTCTGTCCTGAGTGCCCAGCCAAGGGGTGAGAGGTTCTGGTACCGTAGGGATTGGATCCCGATCCAAGTGACCGGCAAAGAAGCTTGATGAGTTTGCTGGGTTTCCAGGACTGCGCTGAAGCGATCAGACGGAACACAGGCATCTTGCTAGCCTAGCTTTAGCTGCACCTCAAAGGCTCGGGTAAACCTCGTCTAGGTCTAGGGAGTTTTGGGCATGATGAAATTCGCATTGCTGGTGGGTCTGGGACTCAGCTTGGGATCCCTGCCGGTTTGGGCACAGGGAGCAACCCCGCTGCCCAGTTCTGCTGCGACTGCTTCTCCGACTGAGGCCCCCACAACTCCCAGCCCTCTGGCATCTCCGACTCTGACCCCAGAGCAAGTCACCGATGCTCAGGTGGAACAGTTGGTGCGGATTTTGTTGGAGTTGGATCCCCTGATTCGAGAAGCCAGCGCCCAACTGCGGGAAACCCAGAACGAAGAGGAATATGAGCAAATTATGCAGCGCACGGAAACCCAAGCCAGCCGCATTGTCGAGCAGCAAGGGCTGACGGTGCTGCAATACCGCGAATTGATGACCTTGGCGAACGAAAATCCTGTCCTCAACCAGCGGGTTCGCGTGCGCTTGCAAGAAGTTTTGCAAGAATCCAAGCCGGCCACCCCAACACCTACACCCTAGGCTGAGCCGGCTTGTTTTGGTCAGGCGCAGAGAGAACCAGAGGCAGCCGCAAGGTAAAGTAGGTGCGATTTGCCTCGCTGCTGAGGTGAATGCTTCCTTGCAGCAGGCTCACCTGCTGTAGCACAAGGGCCAGCCCCAGCCCCGTCCCCCCTTGCCGCCAGGGATCTGCGCTGGGCACCCGATAGAACTTCTCAAAGACTCGCTTTTGTTCTTCTGGGGGAATGGTGACGCCGGTGTTGAGGATCTGGATTTCTAGGTGATCGGAATGGTTGGTGACCTGTAGGCTGATCTGGTGCTCGGCAGGGGTAAATTTACAAGCATTGCTCAGCAATTCGGCCAGCACCGACTTGAGCACCTCCGGCAGGGTAGAAATGGCGGGCAGTTCGGGAGGGATCCCAAGGCTGAAGTGCTGATGGCGGCGGTAGGCATCTTGAGCGAAGGGCTCCGCAATTTGGGGCAACCACTTTTGCAACGCCAACCAGCAGGGCTGCTGTGAGCCGTTCGCGTTAGCAGGACGGAGTCCTTTGAGCACCTCCAACCGCTGCAGTTCCAGCAGATCCTCGACCAGTTTGATCTCCCGCTCACATTCGTTGTCCAACACTTTCAAGTACTGAGAGATCTTGGCCGGATCCGGGGATTTGGCAGTGCCCCGGTCAGGCAGCAGGACAGCGCTGAGCAGGCGGATGGCCATTTTCATGTTGGCAAGAGGGGTGCGCAGCTCGTGGGACACCGTGCTGAGGAAATCATCTTTTAGGTGATCCAGCCGCTGCAATTCCTGCACCTGCCGATCCAGTTGGGCAGTGCGGTCTTGTACCTTTTCTTCCAGGGTGCGGTTGAGCTCCTGGATCTGTTGGAACAGTTCCGCCTGCTGAATGGCGATGGAGAGGTGATCGGCCAAGGCCAAGATCAGATCCTGACTGCTGGCTAACCAGCCGGGGCGCGTTGTTTTCAGTTGCAGACACAAGCTGCCCCACAGGGTGAGGTGGGCCGGGCCAAATGCGGGGCTTTCGCCGCCGTAGAGGGGTACCAACAGCCAACTGCCGGGATAGGCTTTGGCCATGGAAGCAATGTAGGCCCAACCTTCAGCCTGGTCGGCTGCTTCCAGCAACACTACCTTCCCTTGCTTCAACTGTTGGGCAATGGGGCTTTCGGCATCGGGAATGAGACAGCCCAAATAGTGATTCGGCTGAGTGGAGTACTCGGAGATGATGCGCCAATGCTGTTGCTGAGGCCGATAGATGCTGATGCTCACCCGATCCGCCTCCAGCAGATGACAAATCTCACGGGTGGCCACAGCGAAGATCTGATCCAACTGCAAAGCAGCGCGAATGGCCCGCACAACCCGGTTCAGAGCTTGTTCGCGGGCCGCCTGTTGGCGCAGGTTTACCAGTGTCTGACGGCCTTTGAGCAGGTAGCGGATGCGCTGACGCATCACGGGCCAGTAAACGGGTTTGGTCACGTAGTCGCTGGCTCCGGCAGCAAAGGCTTTGTCGATGGAATCTTGATCCTCGAGTGAGGTGATCATCAAGCAGGGCAGATCCGCATCCAAAGCCCGTAGTTGGCGGCAACACTCAAACCCGTCTAAGCCGGGCATGAGGGCATCCAGGAGAGCTATCTGGGGTTGAGTTTGAGCAAAAAGCTGCAAGGCTTGCTCACCGTCTTCGGCCTCCGCCACCCAATAGCCCTCATGGCTCAACAAAAGAGCCAAGTACTTTCGTATGAATGGGTCGTCGTCCGCCAACAGTACCGTCGGCGAAACATTTGGCAATGGGCGTTCGGAATTGAGAACAACTGGGGATTGCACAACATTCACTCCACAAAGTTGGCCGCTGGCCTGCGAAGCACTTAGGCTTTTTGCGCACAAACCGATCCCTACCCTGACTTCAGCCTAGTCCATCAAAACCGCCAGGGCAAGCGATCCCTGGGATAGGCCTGTTAAAGAGCTCCAACAGCAGCCCTGGCCGTTCCCCAGTGCTGAGTTGCCGGAGTTACTTGCCATCCAACACCTCTAGGATGGCCTTGGCGGCGCGGGCGAGAACGCCGGGTTCTCCCAGGGCCGCCCGCATCGCGGCATAGTCGGCTTGCAGTTGGGCTTGCTTCCGGGTCAGCAGCTCCAGCGCCAGTTGGGCGATCTGCTCCGGCTGGGCCTGCTCCTGTAACAATTCCGGCACAATGGGGCGCATCAGCACCAAGTTGGGGGGAGACATAAAGGGCACCGACACCTTCAGCCAGTGGCGGGCCAGCCAAAAGGTGAGCGGGTTGAGGCGGTAGATCACCACCTGTGGGATCCCCAAGATGGCCGTCTCCAAGTTCACCGTGCCGGACTTGGCCAGCACCAAGTCAGCCGCTGCCAAAGCAAGGTGATGGGCTTTGTGGGGCGAGAAGAAGGGCAGGGCTTGGGGATCCAAAAGGGTGAGGTTGAGCCCAAGACGGCGGGCAGCCCGGGCAATCGGGGCGGCAAAACGGGGCGAGGCCAAGGGCACCCAAAACTGCGCCTGGGGCAGGTGAGCTTGCAACAACTGAGCTGCCTGGAGCAGAACAGGCAAAACCGAGCGCAGCTCTTGCCGCCGCGAAGCCGGCACCACCACCACCACCGTGGCTTCGGCCGGGATCCCCAACTGGGCTCTGGCTTGAGCACGGCTGGGTACAGCGGCCAGAATATCCAACAGGGGATGGCCCACATACTGCACGTGGGCTCCTGCCGCGGCGTAGTAGCGGGCTTCCTCAGGGAAAATCGCCAGCATCAGCCGCATCTGCTGGGCCAGTTGGTAGGTAAGGCGGCTGTTGGGCGACCAGACCCATTCCTGGGGGGCAATGTAGTACACGGCGGGGATCTGCCGCCGCTGCAGCAGAGGGGCAATGCGGCTGTTGACGCCGATGTAGTCCACCAGCACAGCCACATCCGGCGGGTCTTGGGCCAAAAAGCGGCGAATTTTCCACTCTGTCCAGAGGGCAGGGCCGACGAAGGGGAGAGCTTCCAGGATGCCGATGGAGCTGATCTCGGTGGTGCGGTGCAGCAGCCGGGCTCCGGCAGCAGCCATCTCCTCTCCCCCGACCGCGGTGATGCGCAGGTGCGGGCGTTGGCGCAGCAGCTCGCGAATGAGATGGCCGGCCTGCAGATCCCCTGAGACCTCGCCTGTGCACACAAACAGATGGCTCACCTGCGATCCTTAATCACCCAGCTCTGGCAACTCTTCCCCTCTCCCGCGTAGGGCCGGCAGGGGTCCACGCCGTTGGGGTTGGGAAAGGGAATCTTCCAAAAATTGCAGCAGGTGTTGTAAAGATCCCGTCTCATCCACCCATTCTTTGCCCTGCAGGGAACAGATGCAGCACCCCCCCTCGCTGCGGAGGCTGCTGCGCAGGGTTTGCAGCGCTTTTTCTAGGGGCAAACCAGAACGGTATAGCAGCCGATAGGCTTGCCGCAAGGCCGGCAGGGATCCCTCCATCCCTTTGGCTCGCCGCAACCCCACCAAGTTGAGGCCGCGAATGCGGGCCGGATGCCCTTCCACCAACAGGTAAGGCGGCACGTCGCGGTCCACCCGGCTCATTGCCCCCACCATGGCCAGGCGCCCGATGCGGGTGAACTGGTGGATCCCAACCATACCGCCGATGCGGGCTTGCGACTCGATGTGGATGTGGCCGGCCAAGGAAACAGCATTGGTAATCACCACCTGATTTTCGATGACGCAGTTGTGGGCAACATGGGCGTAGGCCATCAGCAGGTTGTTGTCGCCGATCAGGGTGGCCTCCCCCTCATTGGTGGCCCGGTTGATGGTGACGAACTCGCGGATGCGGTTGCCTCTGCCGATCACCACCTGAGAGGGCGCGCCGCTGTACTTCAGATCCTGCGGCTCCGTGCCCAGCACCGCTCCCGGAAAAATCTGGTTGTCCTCGCCAATGTCTGTCCAGCCATCGATCACCACGTGGGCCCCCACCACCGTGTTGGCACCAATGCGCACATGTTCGCCAATAACTGCATAGGGGCCAACCTGAACCGTCTCGTGCAACTCAGCTTTCGGATGGATCACCGCCGTGGGGTGGATGCGTGAGCGGTGCGGCGCACTTGCAGAAACGTTGGGAGTGGATCCCGCTGAAGCCAACGAACTCATGTCCAACCTAGCCAGCAACTGTGGTTACGCTCCCAACCCTGCGAATGATGATTGAGGTTCGGGGGAGATCAGACACTGCCACCTCAACCTTGCGCAGCAACATGTTTACCCGATCTGGACGGGAATGAGCCATCTCCCTATCTCAACACTTTAGCAGGGTCTCCTGGCGACAAGTCGCCGCTGCGCCGTTCGCGCTAGCGGGACGGAGTCCTTTGACAGCCGCGCCCAGAGCCTTCCTCGGCTGGCCGCTGTGATCAATCCACCAAGGAGAACATCAGCTCCCCTTCGGTTACCAGTTGCCCTCCTACCTGAGCGCGGCAAAACATTTTGCCGATGCGTTTTTGCCGGATGGTGAGCAAATCGGCAGAAAGCAGCAGTTGATCCCCCGGCAACACCGGACGGCGAAAGCGAACGCCATCGATGCCGGCAAAGAGGGCCAAGCGCCCGGCCACATCGGGCAACTTGGTCAACACGATCCCCCCCAGCTGCGCCATGGCCTCGACGATGAGAACGCCGGGCATGATCGGTCGGTTGGGGAAATGCCCCTGGAAAAAGGGCTCGTTGAAGGTGACGTTCTTCAGGCCCACCGCCCGTTGCCCAGGTTGGTACTCCACCACGCGATCCACGAGCAAAAAAGGATAGCGGTGGGGCAGGATCTCTAGGATTTGCTCCGTTGTGAAGACGGGGGGAGCGGTTGCCAACTGAGCGGCTGCTTCAGCCGAGAGGAGAGGAGGAGGAGAGACATCAGAAGACATGGTAACCCACAGAACCGGAAGACAAACCTTAAAACCCGCATGGGAGAGCCTTGAAGCAGAAGCAAGGCCGCACAGAGAAATTGCAGCAGGCCCAAGAACTTTTCACCCATCCCAGAAGCCGGGCTCCCTCTCAAAACGAAGAGCGAGATTCCACCCCACCCAGGCAAAGGGGATCCCTTGGTTGCTCTTGAGCTGGCTCCACCTGCAGGGATCCACTCTGGAGCAACTGCTCAGCCAAACGGTGGTGCAGGGCGTGGCCCGCCTTGTAGGCCACAATGTGCCCCTGCAAGCGGCAGCCCAACAAGCTGAGATCTCCTAGTAAATCTATCAGCTTATGGCGCACCGGCTCATCTGGGAAGCGCAACGGCCCCAACCACTCGGTTTGGCTGCAAACGATAGCATTTTCCAGGCTGCCCCCCTGGATCAGCCCCTGTTGGCGGGCCCGCTCTACGTCCTGTTGGCGGGCAAAGGTGCGGGCCGGCGCGATGGACTGGACAAAATCCGCCCTGTTCTCCCGCCAGCTCAGCCACTGTTGGCCAATGGGGCAATCGGCAAAATCGATGCCATAGGTAAAGCGAGTGACGGGGTGGGGCAAGGCGCTGACAAAGGCTTCCCCTGCCCAGACGGTAACCGGCTCCCGGATCACCCCCTGTTGTGCCGGCTGGTCTTGGGCCAGGATCCCGGCCTGGGCGATGGCCTGCACAAAAGGTAAGGCAGAGCCGTCCAAGAGCGGCAGCTCCGGCCCCGCCACTTCGATGCGGCAGTTGTCGATGCCCAAGATGTAGAGGGCGGCCAAGAGGTGCTCCACCGTCTGCACCTGAGCAAATCCCTGCTGCAGCAAGGTGCAGAGAGGGGCAGGAGCCAGGGATCCCAAGCGGGCCGGGATCTCAGGGGATCCCGGTTGATCCACCCGCACAAAGACCCGACCGCTGCCGGCAGGGGCCGGATGCAGGCTACAGCGCACGGGCAGACCGGTGTGCAGGCCCACCCCTTCCAGGGCAATGGAGCTGGCCAAGGTGTGCTGTTGGTCTCTCATAACTGCTCCCCGCTCCTATGGCAGACGCTCTTGGCCCTGGTCGAAAACGCGGTAGTACAGCTCCCGGTAGCCCACCCGCAGGCTGCTGCTGGCATCCGCCAATTTGGCTTTGCGACTACCGTAGCTGCTGAACACCTCGTAGGTATCTCCCTCAAAGAAAAAGGAGGAAACATCAGAAACCTCTTCGCCGCCCAGCAACTGCCAGCGTCCCTCCCGAAACCGCAGCCGGTAGTGGGCCCTGTCCAAGCTGCCGGAGGGGCGGTCGAGGGTGGCGTCGATGCGGCCCTCGTACTCTGGCGACTCGGCTCCTGCCACAGGCCGCACTTCTACCGAGATATCGCGGTAACGGCAGTTAGGACGGCTACACAGGCGGATCGAGCGCATCGCCGCGGCAATTGCTTCCAGCCGTTGTCGCGCTTCTACCAGAGACTGAGAGGATGGAGCCACCTGCGCCGGCTCTGCTGCCGTGGAGAGCAACGAATGGGCAGCCAACGCCGGGGATCCCCAGCAGCATCCCACCAACACCAGACAAATCAAGCTCAGCCAACAGCGGTAGGCGGATCCCATCGGCACAATCTTTATGACAAGATCTAACTCCTCTACTTTAGGGGATCCCTATCTGCGATTCCTTCTGAGCAATGCCGACATCGTCCCACTGGGCTCAAGAGCAATTGGCGCAGGTGCGCATCGTGTTGGTGCAGCCGGCTGGGCCGCGCAACCTCGGCGCCATTGCCCGTGTAATGAAAAACATGGGCCTGCGGCAATGGGTGTTGGTGGATCCCCAATGCGATCCCCTCGATAGGGAAGCGATCACCATGGCCGTGCATGCGGCAGACCTGCTCCATCAAGCCCAGACGGTGCAAACCTTGGCTGAAGCCCTGCAGGGGTGTGTGCAAGTTTTCGGGACAACAGGGCGCAGCCAAGCCTACCCCCCCGAATGGCAAATCCAGTCCCCTCGCCAAGCCTTCCCCGCCTTGCTGGCTGCCGGCCCTGCTGCCCTTGTGTTTGGCCCCGAAGATCGCGGCTTGAGCAACGAGGAGCTGGCCCTCTGCCATCGCCAGATCCAGATCCCCACCGATCCGGTTTACCCGTCTTTAAA
The DNA here is from genome assembly GCF_047462495.1 of Synechococcus sp. H55.2. Classification (NCBI taxonomy): domain Bacteria; kingdom Bacillati; phylum Cyanobacteriota; class Cyanophyceae; order Synechococcales; family Synechococcaceae; genus Synechococcus; species Synechococcus sp. H55.2. The sequence goes on from NZ_JANSJH010000052.1 coordinate 18,164, forward strand.
TCTGGCCCAGGCGGTGGGCATGTGTTGCTACGAGCTGCGCACCCTCATCTGCC
>NZ_JANSJH010000053.1:0-18006 GCF_047462495.1 Synechococcus sp. H55.2
CTGAAAAACAAGCCGTAAGTCTCTCGCCCCCAAGTCCCAAGCGATTGGACAACCGGGTCTGGCCTCAGCTCAAGTTGCAACAGGAGGCCGAGAACTTCCCTCGGCTCCTGGGCTGCCTGGAGTTGTTGTAGGGTTCATTTTCTCCGCCGGCCATTGCGCCATACCCCCAAGGGGATTCGAACCCCTGTCGCATCCGTGAAAGGGATGTGTCCTAGGCCTCTAGACGATGGGGGCGCTCATAAATGCAGCGATCCTAATCCTAGAGAAGGAGGGACGAGCTTGTCAACTTGACACGCCCCCACCCAAACAAGAGATTCTTGCTCCTGCTTCTGCGGCTGCGCTTGGCTGTTCCAGGTCGCCTCAGGCGTTCCTCCGCTTGCCAAGGTGCGGCGGGAATTTCTCTTGGCTCCTGTGTGGGGTGATGCTGAGTTTGCAGACTACGGTGAGGATGTGAGACAGTTTCAGGCGGTGAAGTGATGGCTGCAACTGGAGCATCCCTTGCTTCATCTCTCCAGCCTACGGAGGCAGGGGACTCATGCCATTGGACTGCTTATGCAACCCAAAGTTCTATTGCTGGGCAACGCTGGCACGCACGGGAACTGCGCCGCTGACGCAACTGCCGGCCTGCTTTTGGATATGGACGGGGTGATCGTGGATTCGGAGCCGATCCACGCCCGCGCCGGAGTCATCGCCCTGCAGCGCTGTCAGATCTCTCTGGATCTGGCTCCCATCTCCCTGCAGTTTAAGGGGCGCACCGACCAGGACATGTTCGAGTATCTCGTAGAACACCTGACGGACACCCCGCCTGCGGAACGATCCCTGCTGGTGCAGCGTTTGATCGAGGAAAAGGCCAAGGCTTTTGGAGAACTACTGGGAGAGGTGCCGCTGGTGCCAGGGGTGCTGGAGTTTTTGGCGGCTAGCCGCCGCCGCTTCTCGGCCCTCGCCCTCACCACCTCGGCCACCCGTCGGGATCAAGAGCAGATTTTCCAGCGCTTTAACCTGCACCGCTGGTTCGACGCCGTGATTACTGCCGAAGATATTCGGCGGGCCAAGCCCGACCCCGAGCCCTATTTGAAAACGGCTGCCAAGGTGGGCTTGGATCCCAGCCGGTGTTTGGTGGTCGAAGACTCCACCCACGGGATCCGCGCCGCCAAGGGGGCCGGCTGCTTGGCAGTTGGCCTCACCACTGCTTTCACTGCCGAGGAACTGCGCCGGGCGGGGGCCGATGCGGTGGTGGACAGCTTTGCCGAGTTGGCAGCACTTCTGAGCTTGCCTGTATAGGGAGCACAGACCCATGCAGGAGCCTCTCTCTCCAGCACCGGTTTTTTTACGGCAGGCCCTGGATCGCTATCCATTTGCCTCGCGGCGACGGGTGGTGATGGGCAAACGGGGAGCCGTGGCCACCAGCCAACCGCTGGCGGCAATGGCGGGTATGGAGATGTTCTGGGCCGGCGGCAATGCCGTGGATGCAGCCGTGGCGATGGCGGTGGCTTTGACGGTGGTGGAGCCGACTTCCAATGGCATTGGTGGCGATGCTTTTGCGCTGGTGTGGGAGGGAGGGGAGAAGGGCCGGCTGCACGGCTTGAATGCTTCCGGTCGCAGCCCAGCTGCCCTGACGCCGGAGCGCTGTGTCGGCCAGATTCCCGCTTACGATTGGTTGGCAGTAACGGTGCCGGGGGCTGTTTCGGCTTGGCAAGCCTTGCACCGGCGCTGGGGACGGCTGCCCTTCGAGCGCCTGTTTGGGCCCGCCCTTCGCTTGGCCTGCGAGGGGTTTCCGGTTTCTCCCCGGATTGCCCAGCTGTGGCAGGCGGCGGAGGCCACCTATTTGCCGCTGCCAGATCCCCGCCACGAGGCCTTCAAAGCCGTTTTTTTCCCCCAGGGGCGTGCTCCACGGGCGGGGGAGCGCTGGAGCAGCCCTCTGCATGCACAAACCCTGGCGGAGATTGCCCATAGTGGCGGCGAGAGTTTTTACCGGGGGGAGCTGGCGGAGAAGCTGCTGGCTTTTTCGGATGCCACCGGCGGTCTCCTGTCCCGCGCCGACTTGGCAGAACATCGGGCCGACTGGGTAGAACCCATCCATACCGATTACCGCGGCTACACCGTCTGGGAGATCCCCCCCAATGGGCAGGGCATTGCCGCCCTGATGGCCCTCAACCTTTTGGAGGGTTTTGAGCTGGGTCGGATCCCCTACGAGGCCGGCGAGCGCTATCACCTGCAGATTGAGGCGATGAAGCTGGCTTTTGCCGATGTGAGCCGACAGGTAGCGGATCCCGACTATCTGCGGGTGAGTCCCGCCCAAATGCTGGATAAACGTTATGCCCAGCAACGGCGGCTGTTGATCGGTTCTAGGGCCATCCCCTTGGCTCAGCCAGGGCTACCTCAGGGGGGAACGGTTTACTTGGCCACAGCTGATGGCGACCTGATGGTGTCTTTGATCCAATCCAACTTCGACGGCTTCGGCAGCGGCCTGCTGGTTCCAGGGACAGGGATTGCCCTCCACAATCGCGGCACCGGATTCACCTTGGAACCCGGTCATCCCAACCAGGTGGGCCCGCGCAAGCGCCCCTACCACACGATTATCCCCGCCTTTCTTTCCAAAGATGGGATCCCCCTCGGCCCTTTCGGTGTCATGGGAGGGACGATGCAGCCCCAAGGCCATGTGCAGGTGGTGGTGAATCTGGTGGATTACGGCCTGAACCCCCAAGCGGCTCTGGATGCGCCCCGCTGGCGAGTGCTTCTCGACCAAGGGATCCCGCAGGTGGCGCTGGAGAGCACGGCCCCCCCTCAGGTGGTGGGAGAGCTTGCTGCGCGGGGCCACGCGGTGCAGGTGGTGGCTGCAGAAGAGGACTACGGCCTTTTTGGCCGGGGACAGATCATCTTTCGCGATGGGGATCACCTGATCGGGGCTTCCGAACCCCGTGCCGATGGGTTGGCCCTGGCCTGGTAGAAGGATCAGCTCATCACCATGCCACCGTCGATGGCGAAAACCTGCCCGGTGATGTAGGCTGCCGCCGGGTCGGCCGCCAAAAAGCGCACCAGCCCCGCCACTTCCGCTGGGGATCCCAGTCGCCCCAGGGGGATCTGCGCCAGGATAGGGCCGGGATCCAACTTCTCGGTCATCTGGGTGGTGATAAAGCCGGGGGCAACGGCGTTGACGGTGATGTTGCGGCTGGCCAGCTCGCGGGCTGCTGTCTTGGTCAGACCAATCACCCCTGCTTTGGCGGCGCTGTAGTTGGCCTGGCCGGCGTTGCCCACCAGGCCCACCACCGAGGTGATGTTGATGATCCGCCCCTGCCGCTGCTTGACCATGATCTTGGCGGCTGCCTTCAGGCAGAGAAAGACCCCCGTGAGGTTGAGATCCAGCACCGCCTGCCAATCTTCCGGCTTCATGCGCAGCAGCAGGGTGTCGCGGGCCATGCCGGCGTTGTTCACCAGCACGTTCACCCGCCCCCAGCGCTCCATCACCTGCTCAAAGAGCTGCTCCACTTCTGCCGGCTGGGAGACATCGGCGGCCACGGCCATCCCTTCTCCCCCCAGGGCGGCGATCTCCTGCACCAGCGACTCGGCCTCGGCGGCGGAGCGGGCGTAGTTGACGACCACCTTGGCGCCAATCGCCCCCAAGTGCAGGGCAACGGCCCGGCCAATGCCCCGGCTGGCTCCGGTGACCACCGCCACCTGGTTGTGGAGCGAAGGCAAGGGGAGAAGCTCAGACATAAGCGGCAGGTTCCTCGTTGTTGGGACAGCCGCAACAGTATAGGATGCTTTGGCTGTGTCTGGGGCCAGGTTTTTTGTCCACTCCCCACCCTTCTCCTGAGGGAATAGTAAACCGGGGGGCTGGGCCAGATTCAGGATAGCGCTCCGCGCCGCTGGCGCGTTCGTGACAGCGTTGCAGAGCAATAACGACGCCGCAAACTGTTTCATTGATAATTGATATTTGAAACGACTATAAAAGTTATCTCAATATCTTGCAAATGCTCGGCTACTTTCCCGCTCATGAGCATGTCAAGGTTTGCGCTGAATCCAATAGGTGGTAAACAGTTCGCCACCGGCCTGTTTCTGAATTTTGCCCCCTAAGTCTGCGATGCGTCGCTCCCACTCTGTTAGGGGAGTGAAAATCGGTTCGGTGCCTTTGAATAGCTCGATGAGACCCCATTGTTCTGCCCACACCGAGTCAGGATTGACCACTTCGATGATCACCGGCGCAGCCGGTCGCAACACCCGCAGCAACTCTGCCCAAACCGCGTCGAAGTACTCAATCGGGTAGTAGTACAAAAATCCGGTGGCGATGGCCAGATCAAACTGCTCCGGCTCGTAGTTTTCCAGATGGTGGGCGGATCCCTGTTGCATCGACTTGAATAGCTTGGAGTTGAGCTGAGGTGCCCGCGAGCGAATAAAGCGTACGATCTCGCCACTCAGCTCATGGCCGTAAAAGTGGGCTTGCCAATCGTTCCAGGGATAAGTCAGGAAGCTCACCCCACAGCCCAAATCCAGGCAGGCTTCCCGTTTTTTGGGGGCACGCAACTGCCAAAAGGGGATCCCGAGGCGCTCTTGCAGATGATCTCGCTGCTGGGCTTGCCAAAAGGGCAGTTGCTCCAGATCTGGGGGAAGTTGCCAGCCTGGCCGACCCAGTTGCATTTCCAGCTCTCGGTTGAAGCGAGCGGCTACAGAAGCCAGGTAGGGATCCCAGCGTTCCCCGGTTTGCGGTAGCTCCATCTTTGGATGGCTTTGTTGTGGATGGTTGTGGACTTAACTGGCACTTAACCTACACTACCAAGACCCTTGACCCATAGGCTCCCGGCTGCAGGGATCCATTCACCCAACTGTGGCTGCCGAGGATGGTGCCGGCGGGGACTTGAGCTTGGGATCCCAGACAGGTGTGGGCGCCGATGTAGCAGGGGGCGTGCAGTTGGGCGTTGGGATGGATCTCAGCCGTTTTGTGCACCCATATCCCCGGCGCTTGTTCTTCCACATCCTTCAGGGGAAAATCCGTCATCCGGCCCAAGAGAATGTCCAGTTGGCCGTGGTAGTAGCTGGCCGGCGTGCCCAGATCCCGCCAGTAGCCTGCATGAAGGTAGGCTTGCATTCGTTGCCCTCGCCGGAGCAAATCAGGAAAGACGCGCCGCTCGAAGCTGAGGGGATCCCCGCTGGGGTAGTCTTTGAAAATGGCCGGATCGAGGACATAGGTGCCGGCGTTGATCGTGTTGGTGGTGAGGGTGAGGGCTTCGGCAGGGGTGGGCTTTTCCCGAAAAGACTGGATCTGGCCCCCTTCCCCCACTTCCACCAGGCCATAGGCGGTGATGTCCTCCACGCGGGTGAGGGTGAGGGTGGCAACGGCCTGGCTCTGCAGGTGGCATTGCATGAGCGCCTGCAAATCCAGATCCGTGAGGATATCGGCATTGAAGACCACCAAGGGATCCCCGCTGAAATAGGGCTGGGCCAGCACCAGGGCTCCTGCTGTATCCAAAGGCGTCTCTTCGGCAAGGTAGCGAAGCTTCACCCCCCAAGCAGCGCCATCTCCCAAAGCAGCCTCAATTTGTTGGCCCAAATACCCCACGCTGAGCAAAATGTCCGTCAGGCCGGCTCGTCGGCAGCGCCCCAGCAGCCATTCCAAGAAAGGCACCTCCAAAAGGGGCAGCAAAGGCTTGGGTTGCACAAAGGTAAAAGGCCGTAAGCGAGTGCCTTTCCCGCCCGCCAAGATCACCGCCTGCATACCCCCCCTCAACCCTAATTCCCTACCTGTAATATAGAGCAGCGCTTTGTCGGCGATCTGGCCGGCAGAAGAGCCTACAGAACTGATAGAGTTTTGGCACCTCTGCCTTGCCACCGCCCATGACCAAGCCCAAAGCCGGGATCCTCTACAACGATGCCAAGCCCGCCGCCAAACGCAGCAGCGAGGCCCTCTCCCGCTGGTTTCAGGAACAAGGCTGGGAAGTCTGTGTGGCCCCCAACTGGGGCGGCATCCTCGGCTACGCCAAGCCCGATAGCCCCATCTGCCTGACCAAAGTGGATAGCCTGGCCCCGGCTGGATTTGACGAGACCATGAAATTTGCGGTGGTGCTGGGGGGAGATGGCACCGTCTTGGCAGCAGCGCGGCAACTGGCCCCCAAAGGGATCCCCCTGTTGGCGGTGAACACAGGCCACCTGGGCTTTTTGACGGAGACTTACCTTTCTCACCTAGAAGAGGCTGCCAGCGCCGCCATCGCCGGGGAGTACACCCTGGATCGCCGCAGCATGTTGCTGGTGCAAGCCTACCGAGGGCAGGAATTGCGCTGGGAGGTCTTGAGCTTAAACGAGATGGTGCTGCACCGGGAGCCTTTGACCAGCATGTGCCATTTCGAGATCACCATTGGGGATCACTCTCCCCTGGATGTAGCTGCCGACGGAGTGATTTTGGCTACCCCCACCGGCTCGACGGCCTATGCCCTCTCGGCGGGCGGGCCGGTGATCACGCCGGGGGTGCCGGTTTTGCAGTTGATCCCGATTTGCCCCCATTCCATGGCCTCGCGGGCCTTGGTCTTCCCCGATTCGGAGGAGGTGTGGATCAGCCCCGTTACTCCTCAGCCGCTGGTTTTGGTGGTAGATGGGAATGCCGGCTGCTACATCCTGCCGGAAGACCAAATTCGGGTGGTGCGTGCCCCTTACTGGACGGATCTGATGCGCCTACGCCGACCGGAGTTTTTCCGCGTCATGCGAGAGAAGTTGGGGTGGGGACTGCCCCATGCTTCTAAGCCCACATCGGTGGAGTTGCCTTGAACCAGAAGCAGATCTCAGCTTTTGCCCAGCTTCAGCATCTGATCCACCACCCCCAGCGTTTCTTCGTAGAGGTAGTCGGGGCCGGGCCGCTGCAACTCAGCGGCCAACAGGGTATCGAGGGAATCCTGCTCCAGGGGAGCCACCTGGCGAATCACACATCTCTGAGCGCCCCCCATGGCTTCCATGCGCATACACCCTGTGGTTTCCGAACACAGCACGGTACAGGCATTGGCTTCTTGATTGCTGGCGGTGAGGCGCAGCCCGATGAGATCCCCCGGCTGGCTGATTTCCGAGGCCAAGGGCACAGCGGCCAATTCCGCCATCACCTGGCCGCCCGTTTGGGTTTGAAAGCAGAGGCGGTCGATCTTGTAATCGTGTTCTTGAGCCTGAACCCGCTCTGTGGGCGTCCACCCCAGGCGACCGGCCAGCCAGCCCAAAAAAAGGAACGCCTGGCAGGGATTGCCGGCTTTGTAGTCGAGGGTCACGCGATCCACAAGGTATAGGGACTCCCGCCGGTCGGGAGGGTCAAAGGCTTGGGCGGTGAGTTCCTGCCAGGGCAGCAGCCGCCGCCAGTTAAGATCCCCGCAGTGGCGCCCCTCGCCGACCAAGAGGTGGATCTCCTGCAGATCTTCTTCTGGATTGACAAAGCCGCGCGAATCGACGATGACCCGGTTGCTGAGGGCCACCAATTTTTGAAACAGCAGGCTGTTCAAGTCCAGATCCCCTTGCCACCACAAAAAGGTGGGCAAGTTGGGGATCAGCAGGGAAGCGATGGTGCTGCAGGCCCGCACAAAGGCCGATTCCGGCGCCTTCAGGGTGATGTATTCGCAACAGACCAACGAGCTGCGCTGCTCGCGAGTTACCGGACAATAGGCGGCCACCTGGGCCTCGATGGTGTCGTCTGCGGATCCCGCCCGTTTGGCTCGCAGGTCGATGACGCGACAGGGGTTCTGGGTGGCAATGGCCTCGACGGTGGGGGAGGGCAGCAACAGCGCGTCGTCCAGAGATTCATAGACCACTAGGGTAAAGGTGGCGGCGCGGGCGGCAACGCTCTCTCCCTTAGAAGACCAGATTTTGTTCAGCTCCTGCTCAATATCCTCGATGGAGACATCTTTCGGGGTTTGCAAAGGCAGGACGGCGGTGGATTGATCCATGGTCTCCTCCTGGAGCGGGCTCTTGCTCGATTCTAAGCAGATGGGCCGGCTGGCCGGGAAGGGTTTAAGGTGGGGTACAGATTGGCCGGCTCCAGCTTCTGCACCCGATCTGCGAAACAGCAGGCTCAGGCGGGCCGGGGCTGGATGGTCAGCTCTGAGGGACGGGCGGGATCCCCTACCAACAGCACGCCGCGACCGTTGGCGTGCAGGTGCCGCACAATCCAGTACAGGGTTTCGATGCGCTCCGGGCAGCCTAGTTTTTCTGCCAACTGGGGCAAAGTCAGGGATCCCTGCTGCGCCTGTACCGTCTCCAGCACCCGCCGTTGCAGCTCCAAGACGGCGCGGGCGGCTTTTTTGCCTGCCTCTACCCCCGGTTGATGGTAGGCGTTGATCCGGATGAGAGAAGCATAGAGGCCCACGGCTCGTTCGTAGAGGGCGATCAAGGCCCCCACTGAGCGGGCATCCACCCGTGGCAGCGTCACGGTAATGGAGTCGCGCCCGTTTTCGTAGAGGGCCTGGCGGGTGCCCTGCAACAGGCCGTCCAGGTAGTCGCCGCTGGTTACCTGCGGCTCCACGAAGGGGGAAGGGATCCCGGGCTCTCGATCCTGGAGCACCTCGATGAAGGTAACAAAAAAGTTGTTCAAACCATCCCGCAACTGCTGCACGTAGGCGTGTTGATCGGTGGTGCCTTTGTTGCCGTAAACGGCGATGCCCTGCTCCACGCGGTTGCCGTTCAGATCATGGGATTTGCCCAGGGATTCCATCACCAACTGTTGTAAGTAGCGGCTAAACAGCAGCAGGCGATCCTTGTAGGGCAAAACCACCATATCTTTGCGCCCTTGGCCCTGACCGACGATGTACCAAGCCATGGCCAGCAGGGCGGCAGGATTGCGCTCCAGGTGGGGCAGGCGGGTGGCTGCGTCCATGGTGGCGGCCCCGGCCAGCAAAGCCCGGATGTCGATCCCCTGCAATGCTGCCGGCAACAGGCCCACTGCCGAAGTTTCGGAGGTGCGTCCCCCCACCCAGTCGAAGATGGGGAAGACCGCCAGCCACCCCTCTTGCCGCGCCTGTTGCTCCAATTGGCTGCCGGGCCCGGTGATGGCCACCGCATGGTCAGAAAAAGGGATCCCGGCCTTTTGGTAGGCCAGCTTCACCTCCACCAAGCCATTGCGCGGCTCTGGGGTGCCGCCGGATTTGGAGGTGGTGATCACCAGGGTTTGTCCCAGCTTGCCCGCCAGCCGTCCCAGCACCCGATCAAACCCATCGGGATCCGTATTGTCGATGAAGTGGATATTCAGAGGAGGGTGCAGAGGAGCCAGGGCCTCGGCCACAAATTGCGGCCCCAGAGCCGAGCCGCCGATGCCGATGCAGAGGAGCTCGGTGAAACGCCCCCCGCCGCTGGCCGGGATGGCTCCACGATGGATCTGTTGGGCAAAGGTTTCCACTTGCTCAATGCAATCCTGAATGGCCTGCCGGATCTCCGGGGTGGGAGCCAGCTCCGGCGCCCGCAGCCAATAGTGGCCCACCTGGCGGCCTTCGTCGGGGTTGGCGATGGCCCCGGCTTCCAAAGCCTGCATCTCGGCAAAAGCCTGGGCAAAGCGAGGCCGCAGCGCTTCCACCTGAGGAGGAGTCAAGCGGATGCGGCTGATATCGACGAAAATCTCCAGGCTGGGATGGTAGTAAAGCCAGTTGCAGTAGTGCTGCCAGAGTTGAAGGCCGTCCATGGGATCCTTTTCGCCAAAAGCCGTAACCAGCTTACCAAACCCTTCTCTACTCCCAGCCGAGGGTCGTGCGCTCCAGCCAGGATCGATCCAAACTGACCAGCGCCTCTTCGACCCCGACGCCCGTCTCAGGGTGACGCCAGTTGGGGGCGATCTCACACAAGGGAGCTAAGACAAAGGCACGTTCCATCATGCGAGGGTGGGGCAACGTCAGCTCGGGGCTATTTAGGATCCGGTTGCCCACGGCCAGCAGATCCAAATCCAGAGTTCTGGCCTCCCAGCGGATGCGCCGCACCCGCCCCGCCTCCTGCTCGATGGCCAGCAGCGCCCCAATCAACTCCAGAGGGGACTGGTAAGGGGGAAAGGGATCCAACGCCACCACGGCGTTGAGGTAGTCGGGCTGGCCGGCTGGCCCCCCTTGGGCAGGGCTGCGGTAGAGGCTGGAGCGAGCCACCACCTGGCCCAACCTGAGCAACTTCTGCCCAGCCGAGCGCAATTGCCGCAGCGGATCCCCCAGGTTGCTGCCCAGGGCAATGTAGGCCAGGTCGGGATTCATGAGGCTTCTCATCTGCTGACGGATCGCCAGCGGTCGATCTCTACGTAGACATCCCCAAACAGCCCCGGCAGGGGAGCTTGGGGCTTGTGCACCCGCACCGTCAGGGCCTCCAGTTGGGGATAGCTCTGCCACAGCCGCTCGGCAATCTGGTCTGCCAAGGTCTCGATCAAGCGGTAGCGCCGCTCGGTCACCTCTTGCCGCACCACCTCATACACTTGGGCGTAGTCCACCGTGCCAGAGAGGTCATCCTGGATCGGGGCCAGGGAAAGCTGCATCTCCACATCCACCACAAAGCGCCCGCCCAAAACCGCTTCCTCAGGGCGGTAGCCGTGGCGGGCATGAAAGACAAGACCCTGCAGCACCAACCTAGCCTGGGTCACGGTGGAGACCTTCCCAAACAGCCAGGGCGGAGACATGAGCAGGGACGTTGTGGACTCGCACCAAGGCAGCACCCTGGCTGGCGGCAAAAAGATGCACGGCCACGCTGGCGCTATCCCGCTCTTTGGGCACGGCGATGCCGGCCAGCTTGCCCACAAAACTTTTGCGGGAGGCCCCCACCAACACGGGGTAACCGCAGGCAACCAGCCGTGGCAGGGCTTTGAGCAGGGCCACATTCTGCTCGGCGGTTTTGGCAAAACCCAAGCCGGGATCCAAAACCACGCTGGGCACACCGGCCGCCAGAGCCCGCTCCGCCTGGGCCTGCAGAAAGCCAAAAACCTCCCCCTCCAGGTCGTCGTAGTCGGTCTGCTGCTGCATGGTGCGCGGCTCTCCCCGCATGTGCATGATCACCGCCGGCACCCCCTTCTCGGCGCACACCTGCATCATCTGCGGATCGCGCAGCCCGGTGACATCGTTAACGATGTGCGCTCCCGCGGCCAGGGCCGCCGCCGCCACCTCCGTTCGGCGCGTATCGACGCTGATGGGGATCCCGGATCCTTCCAGGGCCCGGATCACAGGCAAGACCCGGTCGCATTCCACCTCCACGGATACCGGCTCCGCCCCCGGACGGGTGGACTCGCCGCCGATATCCACAATCAAGGCCCCCGCCGCCGCCATGGCCCTGGCTGCCTGTACGGCTGCTTCCACGGATCCCCACTGGCCGCCGTCGCTGAAGCTGTCAGGGGTTACATTCAGCACCCCCATCACCGCCACCCCGCGCCACGAGAGGCGGTAGCCCTCGGCCACCTGTTCGGCCCTGGGCAGGGGACGCCGAGAAGTTAAGCCGGTAACACGTGTAAGCAGTAGACCATGATCCCGTGCAACAAGCATGTCGCCTTATGCTGCTGGAGCAGAGACATTTTTCTGTAGCTCAGGATACTACAGCCTAAGCTCTGCACCTGCCTGAAATCCAATAAAGCGCTTTGGCCTCTCCAGCTTTTAGGAGCAAGCTCAGGGAGGATCTCCCACCGGCTTAGGCGCGGGGGGTGGCCTGAGCCGGCAGAGAAGCTCATCCCGTTCTAGAACATGATGTCGTCTTCCGAACGACCCCAGATGCACCAAATGATAGAGGCAAAGATCGCCATGTAAACCCAGGCCATCGGGCTATATTGCAGCAGATCCATCAATACATCCCTAAAACATTTGTTTATCTAGTCCAATTATTGTGATGTTTCGTTACAGCGTCAACAGTTCTCTCAGGAAAAAGCTCCTCCTCAGGCCAGACCGGAGCTGTGCTGGGATCCCTTGCCGGAAGGGGGCTAGGTTTTTTGGCCTACAGGGTATGGGCAGATTCTCAGTGCTGAGCAAAGCCGGTTGCCTGAGAGAAAGGCAGGGGGAGCTGGACATGAGCCTAGACATTGAAGCGGAAGTGCATCACATCCCCTTCCTGCACCACGTAGTCTTTGCCCTCGCTGCGCACCAGGCCCTTCTCTCTAGCGGCATTCAGGGATCCCGCCGCCACCAGATCAGCATAGGCCACCGTCTCGGCCCGGATGAAGCCCCGCTCGAAATCGGAGTGGATCACGCCGGCTGCCTGGGGGGCTGTGGCTCCGACGGGGATCGTCCAGGCGCGGGTTTCCTTGGGGCCGGAGGTGAAGTAGGTGCGCAGGCCCAGCAGCTCGTAGGTGGCCCGGATGAGGGATTTCAGCCCGCCTTCTTTCACCCCCAACGAATCCAGATAGGCCTGTCGCTCCTCAGGGGGCAGCTCCACCAGCTCTGCTTCCACCTGGGCTGAGACCACCACCACGCCCGCCCCTTCCGCCTTGGCAAACTGGCGCACCTGCTCCACCCAGGCATTGCCGCCGGCCAGATCCGTTTCCGCCACGTTGGCAGCGTAGATCACCTTCTTGCGGGTGAGCAGCCCCAGCCCTTTGATCAACTGCTCTTCTTCCGGGCTGAGGGGCACCAGCCGGGCCGGTTTGCCCTCGTCCAGAGCGGCCTGCAGCTTCTCCAGCGCCTGCAGCTCCGCTTGGGCAGCTTTGTCGGATTTGGCCTGCTTGCGCACCCGTTCCAAGCGCCGCTCGATCTGGGCCAGATCCGCCAGGGCCAGCTCCAAGTTGATGACGCCGATATCCCGCAGAGGATCCACCGAGCCGGCCACATGCACGATGTTTTCGTCCTGGAAGCAGCGCACCACATGCACCACGGCGTCCACCTGGCGAATGTGGGAGAGAAACTGGTTGCCCAGCCCCTCTCCCTTGCTGGCCCCTGCCACCAGCCCGGCAATATCCACAAACTCGATTTGGCTGGGGACGATCTCGGCAGAGCCGCTGATCTTGGCCAGCACCTCTAGGCGCTCATCCGGCACCGCCACCCGCCCCACATTCGGCTCAATGGTGCAAAAGGGAAAGTTGGCCGCCTCGGCTTTGGCATTTTCGCAGAGGGCGTTGAACAGAGTCGATTTGCCTACATTGGGCAGGCCGACAATTCCAGCTCTGAGCATCGAGATCGCGGAGGAAAAAGCTAGGGTAACGGCAAGGGGATCCGTTGCAAAACTTTAAGATCACTATTTTGACGTTAGCATTTGTCGCCTCCGGCTGGAGCACCTTCCCCGGTGACAGATCCGCTCCCTCACCCCCAGCCCCTCTCCCAAAGGGAGAGGGGGGATAGGCGGAGAGAGGTTTTTGGGGTTGCCCTTAAACCCGCTCCAGAAAGGCGACTCCCTCTACATGCCCGGTTTGGGGAAAGAAGTCGGCAGCTCGCCATTGGGTTAGGTGGTAGGATCCCTCGGCCAGCAAGATTTGTAAGTCGCGCGCCAAGGTGGCCGGGTGACAGCTAATGTAAACGAGGCGCGGTGGCCGTCGCAGCTTTAAGATCTCGAGCACTTGGCGGTCGCAGCCACGTCGCGGCGGATCCAGCACCACAATGTCGGCAGGGGGCAGGGTTGGCAAAACCTGTTCCACCGTGCCCTCGAAAAACTGGACAGCAGAGAGGTTGTTGAAGCGAGCGTTGTAGCGGGCCTGGGCCACCGCTTCCGGCAACGCTTCCACCCCCATCACCCGTTTGGCCCGTTGCGCCAGCAGCAAGGTCAGGGTGCCGATGCCACAGTAGGCGTCCAGGACGGTCTCCTCTCCCCGCAGGTTCAGTTGATCGACTATCCAGGTAAAGAAGGCCTCCGCTTGCTCGGTATTGACCTGGAAGAAAGAGGTGCTGTCGATCCAGAGGGAAAAACCGGCAAATTCTTCCCGCAGGGATCCCCGACCGGCAATCACCTCCGTTTGCGGGCCAAAGATGGCGTTGGTGCGGGCCGGATTGAGATTGAGACAGACCCCCACCAGGTCGGGGTAGCGCTGCATCCAGCGTTCAGCCCAGCTTTCCAGATGGGGCAGGTCGCGGCTGCAACTGACCAAGGTCAGCAGCACCTCGCGGGTACGGCGACCGATGCGCAAGCCCAGGTGGCGGAGATGGCCCTGGTGGCGGCTTTCGTCATACACGTTCCAGCCCGTTTCCTGGAGATCCCGCTTGATCTCCCTCAGGAACACGTCCAACCGCTCATCCTGCACGGGGCATTGGTTGAGGTTCACCAGGCGGTGGCTGCCCCGTTGGTAGTAGCCCACGCGCAACGGCTGGCCTGCCGCTTTGGCAATGGGGTAGGTGACCTTGTTGCGGTAGCGCAGCGGCTGCGGGGATCCCAAAATGGGGACAGGCTCCGGCAGGGTAAGGCCGCCAATCCGTTCCAGCGCATCCCTGAGGATCTGCTGCTTGGTGGCCAGTTGCTGAGCGTAGCTGACGTGTTGCCATTGGCAGCCACCGCACTTGTCAGCCACGATGCAGGCCGGTCGCACCCGTTCGGGAGAGGGAGTCATTAACGACCGAATTCGTCCGACCAAATAGTTGCGCTTGATCTCGGTGATCTGGGCCACCACCTGATCCCCCGGCACCGCCTGGGAGACAAACACCACCCGCCCTTGTCCCAGTCCCGCCGTGTGGGCAATGCCATCTCCTTGGGGGGTCAGATCCGTGATCTCCAGGGATAGGAGAGCGCCGGGTTTAACGGGATCCAGAAAACCAGAAGGGAGCGGCTGTTCCATTAAGCTGTTTCGCTAGAGTGGCTTATTCCTGGGTCAAAGCAGACAGAGAAGGCAAAACATCCTCTCGAAAAGGAACCTCATTTTGATTGACATTCTCCAGCTCGGCCAACATGAGAGGATTAACCCGATTCAAATAAGGCACCAAAACCTGTTGCAGCCGTGGTCGATAAAAACGGTGGTAGCTGTACACAGGCGTAGCCGGAAATCCCCGCCGGATCTTATGGGATCCGCCGGCGCCGGGATCAAAGTTGCGGATCCCTTCGCGGATGGCCAGGGCAATCGGCTCGTAATAGCAAACGTTAAAGTGCAAAAACTTCACCTCTTCCCGACAGCCCCAGTAGCGACCGAATAGGCGATCTTCTTTACGAACACAAAAAGACATCCCCAGAATTTCTGTATTTCGTTCCCCGGCCACCAGCACCAGCCGCTGCCGATAGTTGGGATAGAGAGATTCAAAAAAGCGGCGGTTGAGATATTTGCTCCAGTTCCAGAATTGAGCGCAGGTGTTGCTGTAAAAATCATACATGAGAGAGAGCAGGCGCGGCGTGATCTCCTCTCCTGTGTAGATCTTGAGTTGTATGCCGCTTTTTTCCATCGCAGCCCGCTCCCGCTTAATGTTGCGCCGCTGGTTGGCATTGAACTGGCTCAAAAAGTCCTCGTAAGAGCGGTAGCCAGGGTTGTGCCACTGGTAGTTGTGGGTGATTCGAGGCGTCAATCCATCCGATTCTAATTGGGCCCGCCAGTCCAAATCCACATAAAGTAAGCTAAACACCGAAATATCATTATCTTGGCAAAAGCGGTCGATAATGGCCAACATCAACGGCCACACTTCTGCTGCCGAGTAGTCGGGGTGGACGAGAACGCGATAGCCGGTGGCCGGCGTAAAGGGGGCCATGCCGATCAACTTTGGGTAGTAGCGTTCCCCCAGTTGGCCGGCAACCGCAGCCCATTCTTGGTCGAAGATAAACTCACCCTGGCTGTGGCTTTTCAAATACAAGGGGGCAGCGGCGATCAATTGCCCCCCCGACTCCACCAACAGGTGACAGGGCAACCAACCCGTGTTGCGGCTGGCACAACCGGAAGCCTCTAAGCTGTGCAGCCATTCGTATTCCAAAAAAGGAGAGGTGCGCTCCGTCTGCAAAGTGTGCCAGGCAACCGCCGGGATCTCGCGAATATCGTGGCACCAGCGCCATTTCAAGCCGGTTGACATTTGCCTGCCCAGATAGACCAACTCGCCCTGCAGCCGCGTCAGCTTGGCTGTCCCCATACTCCTTGCAGAGAGGATCCGCCGCCTTTAAGTTCAACACGGGACAGGATCCCTGCGCTTGCTTGCCTGCTTAACCCACATAATATGTACAAGATTGGAAAACAGAGAACTGCTCCTCGACCCGGCGCCAGAGGGTGCCTTTGTGTTAACGTATTTTATTCGCGATCCCTGGGCTCGTAGTAGTGGTTGGCCAATTCCAGAGCCATCTGAAACTTCTGCTCACGGGTGAGGTCGGCCTGCCGGGCGATCTGGGCAAAGCGGTTGACATCTGGGGGCAAGAAGTCGAAAGGCCGCTGTTCCCGCACAATATCTACGACCAAATCGCAAAGGGCCTGCTGGTAATCGTTGTAAAAAATCTCCCCCAAAGCCTTGAGGCGGCCATCGGGCACCGGATTGTTAAAGTCAATGGCTTGCAGCTCCCCTTGCTCGTCGATAAACAGCTCCACCGAGTTCATTTCATAGCCCAACGCCCGATTGATAATCCGGCACGTATCGATAACTTTTTTGCCCATCTCTGGCGTGAGAAACTCTGGATCAAATAAGTACTCGCTGGCATCGAACTTGCGAAAGATGTATTTAATGGGGATGATCTTTCGGCCAATGCAGAGGGCGCGAATCTGCCAGGGATAGGGGCTTTTAACCTTCTCCTGGAGCATCATCACCTGGGATCCGGAGCGGTCGTAAAAGTAGAGGAGCTGCTCCATGTTATAGGCAATTTCGACCCCGATGGCCTCCCGTCCCTCCGCCGGTTTGATGACAATCGGCCAGCCGAGATCTTCTGCCATCCCCTGCCAATCGAAAAACTTGTGATACTTAAAGTCTTCTGTTTTCAAAGCCGGAGCTTCCTTGGGAGGTAGAATGTAAGTCTTTGGAATGGAGATCCCCAGCTCCTTGACCACCATGTAGGCGGCATCTTTGTTGCGCAAGTAGTAGTAAAAGCTGAAGGGGTTGTTGATGATGTATACTCCCCTGAAGGCAAAGCCCATGAACAGGCCAATTGCTTGGGGGTAAAGGTAGCTGAAGCGGTCTAGGATGAGGCGGTACTTGGTGCGGTAATCCAGGTTCACCTCGTGGATGGTGACATGTTCCGCCCGGATCTTGTAGGCTTGGCCGTTGCGGGCTTGAACGGGGGGAAGAGCGTTGAGGCGGGCCAGGGTGTCGTCCCCAAAAGGCTCGCTGAAGTGCAGGCTGCCAACCCAGTAGTCTTCGATCATCCAGGCTCCCTCATCAAAAGCTCTCTCAATCCTCTGCAAGGGATCCTACGCGAAGGCGCGGATTTGGGCTTGCCAAGTGGGCCAGTCGTGATCCCCTTCCCACACCTCCAGGTGATGGGGGATGTCGTTGCGGCGGAGGACTTCTGCCAGGCGCAGGTTGTCGTTGAGGCAGTGATCCCGGTGGGCGGTGAGCAGTTTTAGCTCGGTATTTTGCCCGCCCAGTTGATCCCAGAGTTGTCGGCTCATGTTGGACATGTAAGCCAAGGGGTTGATGAAGTACAGCTCCTGCTCCGCCTGCTGGGGATCCCAGCCGGTGATGGGGCCGAGAGCAGCCACATCGTAGGGCCCTCCCAGCGCCAGACAACGGCGCACCAGGCCGGGGTGCCGACAGGTGAGGTTGACGGCGTGGGTGGCCCCCAGAGAGAAGCCTGCCACCACCAGAAAGTCATTTTGTGCTTCTGCTTTGGCATAGGGGATCAGCTCTTCTACCCAGTGCTGCTCCAGCAACAGCCAGCGATCCCGCCGTTGGGGCACGTCCAGCTCGCGGTTGAACAAGGTCTCCCAATCCAGGGTTTCCACGCAAAAAGCCTGCAAATAGCCCTGTTCCAGATGATGGCCGAGGCTGGCGATAATGCCGCGATCTTCCAAGTCGAAAAAACGCCCGTTGCTGGTGGGCAGACAGATGAGCGGGTAGCCGTGATGCCCAAAGTGGAGCATCTCCATTTCCCGGCCCAAGATCGGAGAGGGAAAACGCAAGTAGCGGCGAGCGTAGGACATGAAAAACGGGGAAGGGATCCTCAAAACATACCCAACTTTCTCTTCTGCGGGGGAAAAGTTGTGCCTTGCCTGGCCAAGAAAGCCAAGCTGCAACC
>NZ_JANSJH010000054.1:0-17798 GCF_047462495.1 Synechococcus sp. H55.2
GGGGATCAGGCGGTTTACGATGCCCTGGTGCGCATGGCGCAGGACTTCTCCATGCGGGAGCGCCTGGTGGACGGGCACGGCAACTTCGGCTCCATCGACAACGACCCGCCGGCGGCCATGCGCTACACCGAGTGCCGCCTCACCGCCTTTGCCCAGGAAGCCCTGCTGCAGGATATCGACGCCAACACCGTCGACTTCATCGACAACTACGACGGATCCCAGCAAGAGCCGCTGGTGCTGCCGGCGCGGATCCCGCAGTTGTTGTTGAACGGATCTTCCGGCATTGCCGTGGGCATGGCCACCAACATCCCCCCCCACAACCTGGGAGAGCTGGTGGACGGCCTGATTGCCCTCATCCACAACCCCAACCTGACCAGCCTGGAGTTGATGCAGTGGATCCCGGCCCCCGATTTCCCCACCGGCGGGCTGATCCTGGGCCAGGAGGGCATCCGCGAAGCCTATACCACCGGGCGCGGCTCCATCACCCTGCGGGGGGTGGCCACCATCGAGACCATTGAGCAGCGGGGCCGACCGGCGCGGGACGCCATCATCATCACCGAGCTGCCCTACCAGACCAACAAGGCAGCCATGATTGAAAAAATTGCCGAGCTGGTCAACGACAAAAAACTGGAAGGCATTGCCGACATTCGCGACGAGAGCGACCGCAGCGGCATGCGGGTGGTGATCGAGCTGAAGCGGGATGCCCAGCCCCAGGTGGTGCTCAACAACCTCTACAAGCAGACCCCCCTGCAGTCTAGTTTCGGGGTCAACATGCTGGCCATCCTCAACGGCGAGCCGCGCACCCTGACCCTGCGGGACGCGCTGCAGGCTTTCTTGGATTTCCGGGAGGCGGTGATCGAGCGGCGCACCCGCTATGAGCTACAAAAGGCGGAGGAGCGGGATCACCTGTTGCAGGGGTACCTGGTGGCTTTGGGGCAGTTGGATCGGGTGATCGCCCTCATCCGCGGAGCCGCCGATACCGCCGCCGCCCGATCCGAATTACAAGCAACATTGGGCCTGAGCGAAGCGCAAGCCGACGGGATCTTGCAAATGCAACTGCGCCGCCTCACCGCCCTGGAAGCGGAGAAAATCCAGGCCGAACACGAAGACTTGGTGAGGCAAATTGCCGATTTGCGGGATATTTTGGCCCGTCGGGAGCGGGTGATGCAGATCATCAGCGAAGAGCTGCAGCAGCTCAAGGCCCGCTTTGCCAGCCCGCGCCGCTCCCGCCTCTGTCTGGAAGACTGTGAGCTGCAGACAGCCGATCTGATCGAGAACCGCGAGACGGTCATCTTTCTCACGGAGCAGGGCTACATCAAGCGCATGGACATCAAAGAATTTCAGGTGCAGGGGCGGGCCACCCGCGGCAAGGCCGGCACCCGTATCAAAGACGACGATGCCATCGAGCAATTTTTTGCCTGTCGCAGCCACGACACCATCCTCTTTTTCACAGATCGGGGGATGGTCTATACCCTGCCTGCCTACGAGATCCCGCAGGGAAGCCGCACCGCCCGCGGCAGCGCCATCGTCCAGTTGCTGCCCCTGAGCCGGGAAGAGCGGGTTACCTCGATGGTGCCCGTGAGCAAGTTCAGCGACGACGAATATCTGGTGATGCTGACCCAGGGGGGCTACATCAAAAAAACGGCCCTCAGCGCCTTTGCCAATGTGCGTTCCAACGGCCTAATTGCCATTTCTCTGGAGGAAAACGATGAGCTGCGCTGGGTGCGCCGCGCCCGCTCCAGCGACGATGTAGTGATGGCAACCCGCCAAGGCATGTCCATTCGCTTCCGGGCAGATGACGAGCAACTGCGTCCCCTAGGGCGGCCTGCTCGCGGCGTGCGGGCCATCACCCTCAACCCCGGTGACGACATCGTCAGTATGGACATTATTTTCGCCGAGTCGGTGATGGCTGCTGAGCGAGAGGGGGAGGGGCTGGCCAACCCCTGGGTATTGGTGATCACCAAAGAAGGGCGGGGCAAGCGCTCGGCCATCGACCACTTCCGTCAGCAAAACCGGGGTGGCAAGGGGGTGATCGCCACCAAGTTCCGCCAGGAGTCGGATGAATTGGCTGCCCTGCGCATCGTCAATGCCGAGGACGAGATCCTGTTGGTAACTGCCAGAGGCATTGTTATGCGCCAGTTGGCCAAGGCCATCCCCACTCAGTCTCGTGAGGCAACAGGGGTGCTGGTGCAGCGCTTGGATCCCGAAGACAGCATTGTAGCGGTGACGGTGGTGCCGGCCTCTTTTGTCGGGGATCCCACTGAAGTCGAGGAAGAGCCCGCGGGCGAAACCTCGGAAGACAGCCGTTGATCCTGAGGCCCCAGCTTCAGCTCTGGATCCCAGGTGCGGTATTTGCCACGGCAGAGGGGTAGGATCCCGTACCGAGAGGGGTGAGGATTGGGTGTTAGCGTTGACATAGCCCAAAGCGGCCAACTGCGAAGGCCTGAGGGATCAGGCCGGGCTTCCGAGTTGGGCTGGATCTGCTGTGTTTGGGGAGCTTGGTGACTCCATGTCGAGCCCATTAAATTTCATCCCTGGTTTTGAGGCTATGCAAACTCCGAGCCCCGACAACCGGCTCTGGCAGTATCTGCAAGCTCAGGATCCCAGCATTTTTCAGGATATTGCCCGCAATTCTTCCCCTGAAGTGCTGGAGATCTTGGGCCACAACATCCGCAGCTTGGTGGGGAGCTTGCCCTCCGATCAATTTGGGGTGCAGATCATCACCAACCGCGAGAGCTTGGCGAAAATGCTCTCCGGCGCGATGATGGGCGGCTATTTTCTGCGGGTGATGGAGCAGCGTCTGGCCCTGGAGCAATCCTTGGGCAGCCCGTCCGCTCCTGACACTTCTCCTCATTCGGAGAGCGGCCATTCTTAGCCGCCCAGGCATAACTTCCTGCGGCATGGCGCTAGAGTGGAGCTGTCGGGCTGGGCCAGGAGCATGCAATTTCTCGTCGCTCTTTTGTTAGCACTGGCGTGGCTGTTTGCCCCCAGCCCGGTTCAAGCCCAAGGGGTTGCTTGCCCCTACGCCACCTTGCGCCTGGAGTCCAGGCTGGCGGTGGATGCCAAGCAAGTCTGCGAGGCGGCTGCCCCCTGGGCAGCGAAAGGTTTTCGGGTGCTGGTTTATCTCACCGATGCGCGGGATCCCTCGGAGCAGGCCTGGTTTGCCCGTTTGGATCGTGTGGAGGCAGAGGCCGGCCTGCGGGATCTGTCGCAAGTGGATTTTTACGACCGCAACGGCTTGACGGTAGCCGCCAGCACCGATACTTTCCCGCCCTGGGGGTTCAACATCACCTATGGCGAAACCCTCTACGGCACCCGCCTCGATACCGCCGACCACGAGTACCAACACCTCCGATCCCAGGTGCGCGAGCTGCTTGGCCAAGGGGATCCCTCGCAGGCGCTGGTGGTCGGGCTGCAGCAGAGCTATCGGCTGGCCTATCCGCCTCCGCCTTCCCCCTGGCCGCTGCTGGGAGTGGGGGCCGGTGCCGCAGCGGTGATCGGCGGCACGATCTCCTGGCGCAGGCAGCGGCGCCGCCGGCAGTTGCAAAACCAGATCCAAGTCCTGCAAGCTCCGGTGGCCACTCTGCTCTTGGCCC
Source organism: Synechococcus sp. H55.2 (assembly GCF_047462495.1). NCBI lineage: Bacteria > Bacillati > Cyanobacteriota > Cyanophyceae > Synechococcales > Synechococcaceae > Synechococcus > Synechococcus sp. H55.2. Next base: position 3,597 of record NZ_JANSJH010000054.1, read on the forward strand.
TAGAGGGTCTCTTGCCCAGTGACAAGCCGGAGGAGACTATCTTCTACCGGCTTTATTTGATTTTGGGGGGGGAGCGCTACCCACAGTTGGGATCCCGCCTCCTCGAGACTTTGCAGGCCTGTCGGCAGGCTCTCACGCAGGCCTTTTGGGTGCAAGGGCAGCTCTCCAACCAAACTCCCACCACCCTCAGGGAGCTGGAGCAGCAGGTGGAAGCCTGGGAACGCCTCTACATCAGCCTGGTGGGCAGCCGTGAGCGCCTGCTCAACCTCAGCGAAGAGCAACTGCAAACTCTGCTCAACCCGGTGCAGTTTCTTCCCTCTAACCTGGCCGAGGAAGGGGGATCCCTGCTGCGGCAACTGGAAGACCTGCGCCAACAGTTGGAAGGTCGCCCCCTGAAAGTCGAGCTGCTGCGGGTGGATCCCAACCGCTTGGATGCCGATGGCATTCTCGGCCTGATCGAGCGGGTGCAACGGGAGCTGGATCGCCTGCAGAAGGCCCCTGCTCTGCTCTCCGCCAAGCTGGCTACTCTGGAAAACCGATTGCGCCAAGCCCCTGCGGGGATCCCGACCTCTCTCGGCTCTGGCTTGGCCGGGCTGTTGAACCAAGTGCGCTCCCTGCAGCAAAGGGGTTTGGATCTGGATGGGTTGGAGCTGGCCGAGGCCGGGATCCGCCTGCTGGATCTGCTGGCTCAACTGCAAACTTGGCAAAACCAGGGCTACCGCTTTCCCCGGCAGGCCGACGACCTGGCCCAACTGGCCTCAGCCCTGGGATCCCTGCCCGAGCTGCACAGCGCCATCGACAGCCTAGAAAACCACAGCCGCGCCTACGTCCAGCAACACCAAAAAAACCAGGCCGAGCTCAGCCGCCTGCAAACTCAGCTCCAAAGCCTCAAGCAGCGCCTACCCGACCTGGATCGCCGGGTGTATGGGGGCTTCTTCCGCCACCCGCCGCAGGAAGAGCGCAAAGCGCTGGAAGAAACGAGGCGGCTCCTCCTCTACATCAGCCAAGAGGGGATCCCGGCCATTCAGCGCTGGAACAGCCTCTCCGAGCAGAACTTCGATCAGGCCCAGCAAGAGATCGAGCGGGTTCAAGCCGCTCTGCAGCGCTGTGCAGACAGGCTGGATCGCCTGGAGCGATCCCTGTGGCAGGCGGAGCAAGAAGATGAGCGGCACAGCACCGTTACAGTCTTTACCTCGACTTCCTCTTGGGACAGGGACTTTGGCCGCTCTTCGGGCACGGGATCCTGGGGCGGCTCTTCTGGTTCTTCCGGCTCCTCCTCCCGCCATTCCTCCGGGGGCAGCTCTTCCCGCCACTCTTCGGGCGGCTCCTCCCGTCGTCGCTAGGGGGTGGGGATGACCAGCTCCACAGCCGTATCCAGGCGCGAGGGCGGGGGTGGGGCCTCGCCTGGAGCCAGTTCCAGGTAGGGGGCCAGGGGGTGATTTTCTTTCCAGCGGGATCCGATTTCGCCGGCCATTTGGGTGACCTGGATTTGATAGAGCTGCGCCAGCTCAGCGGCGTTGAGGTTGCCCCGCTCCACCTGATCGCGGCTGGCTTCTGCCAGAACCTCCGCCATGAGGTTGCCCTGCTCGTCAAACCGCCACAGCTCCAGGCGGCTGCGGGAGCGCAGACTCACCTCCGTCGGCGAGGCCGGGCGGGTGAGGACATCGACGCGGGCGATGACAATGGCCTCCAGGCCCAGGTAATCGAAAAACTGGCTCACCGCTTCCGGCTTGCGGCGATCCCACTCAAACAGCTCGTAGACCGGCCAGCCCACCTGGCGCAAAAGGGGCTGAATGCGGCGGTTGTCCAGGGGCACCACCTTCTCGCTGTTGGGGATCAGGCCCAGGCGCACCGCTTCGATGGCCAGGCGCTGGCCCAAAAGCTGGGTATGTTCCAGCCCTCCTACCCCCAAAATGCCGAGGCGACGCCGGGGTTGGGGCCGGATGGGCACCTGCAAAACCACATCCACAGGGGTGGTCAGGCCCGCCTGCAGCAGGATCTCGTGCTCCGCCTTTTCGTAGTCGGGGTGCCATACGGTCAACATCCAACGTCCGGCAGGAGCCTGGTCGAGCTCAAACGCCCCCTGCTCGTCCGTCTGGACGGGCTCCAAGCCCTCCAACTGCACCTGCGCCCCGGCCACCGGCTGCCCCAGGCTGTTGCTCACCTGCCCCACCAGCCGTGCCTGGGATCCCACCTGGTCTCGATGGGGAAACAGCGGTGTGAAGTGGGGAATGGGGGTGACCGGCGCCTGGGCCAGCGCTCCTGGAGTCAGGGCCAGCCAGCCGCAGAGACCTAGGCTGCCTAAGCTAACCTTGCGCCGCAGCGCAGTGAGGGAGAAAAGAGGCATGGCGACATCTGCTAATCGCAGTGGGTTCTGGAGAGACAAAATCCTGCTGCAGGGATCCTCACCCAGAAAAGGGATTGTTGGCCTGCCATTGTTGGATAAAGACGGGCACCATGTTGCGCACCTGCAGCCGAAACAGGCCCGCTGCCGCATCTTCAAACAGCGGATCCCCGCCCACATCATCCCGCCCATAGGCCTCATAGTAGCGAGCCCGATCCCCCGGCCGATCCCGCTGCAAGTCCACCACCACCACCAGGCCGCGGCTGCGCAACTGGTTGGGGGTGAAATTGGGAATTTCCACCGGCACAGCCGGGGCCAGGAAGCGCAGGGCCGTATTCAGCAGCGAGCTGCCCTGGCGGTTGTAGTCCCGCGAAATCTGCAGTTGGGTCAAGAGAATGTAGCGCAAGCCAAGGGCGTCGCCGATGGCCTTCAGCTTGGCCAAGTCGGCGGTGTAGCGCTCATCCCGATCCAACAGAGTGAGGCCCTGGATGAGGGGCAAAAGCGGCTCAAAGCGGGGATCCGGCCCCAAAGGCCCGTTCAAAAGCAGCACCGGTCGCTGCGGCTGCAACTCCTTCAGGGCCAGGCTGAGGTGGCGGGCCAGCTCATCCGAGTAAACCGGCTCATCCGGCAAAAGGCCAATGCCCTCCGGCTGGCGGGCCGGCTGCCCCGGCGGCAGGCGAATATCTTGGGTGGATACAAAACCGGCCCGCACCTCCACCTGGGTGCTGGTGGGCGGAAACCCCGGCACCTCCACATCCACCAGGTACAGCCCCGCCGGCAACTCCGGCAATACATAGGTGCCGTCGGCAGCGATGCGAACCGTCTGCGGGGGCTGCGTGGAGGTGGCGGCCAGGCGCAAAACCCCCGTCTGGACGGGTTGGCCGGCAATATCCAGCACCCGCCCCGTCACCACGCCGCGGTTGCCGGAAGAGGGGATCCCATTCTGCTGGCTTGCCCCCCCATTCCAGGGCTCCGCCCGTCCGTCGCCAACTTGAGCCTGAATATCCACCAGACGGCGCAAAGCCGGGATCCCTGCCGCCACCACCCACAGATCCCGCTCCCCCAGCCTCACCAAACCCGTGGGTTGTCCCTCCAGCCGCAGCGAGGCGGCCAATCGCCCCACCTCCAGATCCACCACCTGCAGACGGTCGCTGTTGCGGGAGGTCACGTAGGCCCAGCGGCCATCGGCGGAAAGGGCCAGCCGTGTCGGTCGCCAATCCAGGCCAATCCGCTGCAGGGCCTCGCCGCTGCGGCCCAGATCCAGCACCGTCAGATCCTGGCTGCCCGAGTTGAGCACCACCAGGCGTTGCCGTTGGGCATCCAGAGCCATCGCTTCTGGAGTGTTGCCGCCGCGCCAGCGAGCCAACAGCTCGCCATTGTCGGGGTTGACCACCAGCAGGCTGAGGGGATCCTCGCCGGCCAGGCCCACAAACAGGGCTCCCCGCTCTGGGTCATAGGCCAAAGCCAAGGGTGGCCCCGGCAGCGGCAAGTTGCGGGCCTGCGGAGGCTCCGATCCATTCCGTTGGCGGTTGGGAGCGGGGATCACCGCCAAACTTTGGGCGGCGGGCATGGAGGCGAAAACTCGCCCCCCGGCCGCATCCACGGCCATATCCAAAACCCCCGCCGGCAGCCCGTAGGCCTGCAGCAGCTCCCCCGTCAGCAAATCAAGGGCCACCACCCCAGGAGCATTGGGGCCGGAGGCATAGACCACCTGCTGCACCGCATCCACCCGCACCACGCCGGGGGCAAAGCCCACCGCCACCTGCCACAGGGGATCCCCGCTCGCCCCATCCAGCAGCGTCACTGCCTGCGCTTCCAACAGTCCCACCGCCAGCCAGCCCCGCTCCGGCACCGCATCGAGGCGATCGGCAGAGCTGGGCAAGGGCAAAAGCCAATCCCCCTCCCCCCTCTGCCCGTTTTCCGCCGCCGAGAGGTTCCCCCCAGAAGCGGGAGAGCCTGTTTCAGGCGAAGGGATCCCCTGCCCCAACACCGGGGAGCCCAGCCCCAGCACACCGCCCAGCACGACCAGCCACTGCCACTGCATTGCCCTTCTCCACCCCAGAGCCGCGCCTGCTTGGACCCAGCATAGCCAACCTGCCTGTTCGCTTGCCCTCGGAAGCCCAAACACATTTTGACAGGCTGCCCAGACGAACTTAGAATGGATATTCGCTGGTTTTAGCAGGATCAACCATGAAGGTGCGGCCCTCCGTCCGTCGGATCTGTGAAAAGTGCCGAGTTATCCGCCGCCATGGGCGGGTGATGGTGATTTGCTCTTCTAACCCGAAGCACAAGCAGCGGCAGGGATAAGGGCACGACGGCGGCTGTGTCCAGGAGCGCAGCAGAAGACAAAGACAGTGGAGCCTAGCACAACGGAGCAGAGCCCTGGGCGGCGGTGAGAGCATGGATCCCACGTTTGGCCTTGCTGTGGCACATTCCCCACTTTGGCGATCCCAATCTTAGCAGCCGGCAGGCAACTCAGTTCTTTTGGGCAAGTTTGTTCGAGTTAGTTTGATTGGTCGGATTATAAGGCATCCCAGACTATGGCACGGATTGCGGGAGTTGACATCCCTCGAGAAAAGCGAGTTGAGATCGCCCTCACCTACATTTATGGCATTGGGCTAACCCGCTCGCGTCAAATTTTGGCGAAAACCGGCATTAACCCGGATACTCGTACCCGTGACCTCAGCGACGCCGAGGTGGCCGCCCTACGGACGGTGGTGGAGGGCGAGTACCAGGTGGAAGGGGATCTGCGCCGCCAAGAGGCGATGAACATCAAGCGGCTGATCGACATCGGCACCTATCGAGGCCGCCGCCATCGCCTGGGTCTGCCCGTACGCGGCCAGCGCACCCGCACCAACGCCCGCACCCGCAAGGGGGTGAGGAAAACGGTTGCCGGCAAGAAGAAAGCTCCTGCCAAGAAATAAGACCCTTCGACCATTCCAATCCCAAACAGTTGTCAAACAGTTGATTGCAAGGACGCATGGATCATGGCTCGGCAGCAACGGCGCGGACGTAAAGTCAAAAAGAACGTTCCTAACGGAGTGGCCTATATTCAGTCCACCTTCAACAACACCATCGTCACCATCACCGATCCCAACGGCGATGTAGTGTCTTGGGCTTCGGCAGGTTCTACCGGCTTCAAAGGCGCCAAAAAAGGCACCCCCTTCGCCGCCCAAATGGCCGCAGAAAATGCAGCGCGGCAGGCGATGGAGAACGGCATGCGTCAGATCGAAGTGATGGTGAGCGGTCCAGGAGCCGGCCGGGAAACCGCCATTCGCGCTCTGCAGGCAACGGGCCTGGAGATCACCCTCATTCGGGATGTTACCCCCATTCCCCACAACGGCTGCCGACCCCCCAAGCGGCGGCGTGTCTAAAGGATCCCGCCTTGAGGGCCGGGCGAGCGTCTGGGGGGTTTCTTCCAAGGCTACGCGCCGCGCCAGCGACCGGTTTGCCCGAGATGACCTCTGAAGTTTCATAAGTTCTCCAAGCGGATATCCAGCCAGACGGACGGGGCCATTATGATGATTCAAACCAGCCGAACCCTCCATGCTTTGAGCAGCAAAGCGAGCGCAAGCGCTGTTGCCTACCAGACCGAGTGCGTTGAATCCCATCAGGATGCCACCGGCGTTCACTACGGCAAATTTGCTCTGGGGCCGCTGGAGCGCGGCCAAGGGATCACCGTGGGCAACGCCCTGCGGCGGGTGTTGCTCTCCAATCTGGAAGGGACGGCAGTAACCGCTGTCCGCATCGCCGGCGTGAGCCACGAGTTCTCCACGGTGCCGGGAGTGCGGGAAGACGTGATGGAGATCCTGCTCAACATGAAGGAGCTGGTGCTGCGCTCCACGGCTCCTGACACGCAGGTGGGCCGTTTGGTGGCGCAAGGGCCGGGGGAAGTTACCGCCGAGAAGCTGCAATTGCCCAGCGAAGTGGAGGTGATCAACCCCCGCCACCACATTGCCACTTTGGCGGAAGGGGCGATTTTGGAAATGGAGTTTATGATTGGCCGGGGACATGGCTACCGCGCCGTCGATTACTCCGACAGCAAATCGACGGCCATCGATTTTCTGCAGATCGACTCCGTCTTCATGCCGGTGCGCAAGGTGAACTACACGGTGGAAGCAGCCCGGGTCGGCCAGTCCCTGGAAAAAGATCGTCTAATATTAGAGATCTGGACCAACGGCAGCCTCACTCCGCAAGAGGCCCTCAGTCAAGCGGCCCGCATTTTGGTGAGCTTGTTCTCGCCCCTGCAGGAGGTCAGCTTCGATGCGCCGGTAGCGCCTCAGCAAACCGAAGATAACCAAAAGAACCAGATCCCCATCGAGGAGCTGCAGCTATCGGTACGGGCCTACAACTGCCTGAAGCGAGCCCAGATCAATACGGTGGCGGATCTGTTGGTCTACACCGAGGAGGATCTGCTGGAGATCAAAAACTTCGGCCAGAAATCTGCCGAAGAGGTGATCCAGGCCCTCAAGAATCGCTTTGGCCTAACGCTGCCCCGCGCCCGCGAAAAGGGCAAGGCCTAGAGCCCCAAGCAACCCTCCAAGGTGCTTGGCGCCGCCGGCGTCACCGCAAAACTCAGTCAGGATCCCCGAAGAGCCCAGGATAGAGGTTACCATGCGTCACCGTCGTCGTACCCCCCACCTCAACAAGCCTGCCGACCAGCGCAAAGCCCTGCTGCGGGCGCTGACCACAGCTCTGCTGCGGGAAGGGCGGATCACCACCACCAAAGCCCGCGCCAAGGCCATTCGCGCCACCACCGAGAAAATGATCACCCTGGCCAAAGAGGGATCTTTGGCGGCGCGGCGGCAGGCCCTGGCCTACGTCTACGACAAGGAGCTGGTGCGCTCTCTGTTTGAGCAAGCGCCGGAGCGCTACCGCGATCGGGCCGGTGGCTACACCCGCATCCTGCGCACCGTGCGTCGGCGGGGGGACGGAGCGGAAATGGCGGTCATCGAGCTGGTGTGAAGGGATCCCATGCAAAGCCGTCGCATTGCCCTGAAAATTCAGTACCTCGGCAGCGGCTTTCGCGGCTGGCAGCGTCAAGCGGGCCACCGCACCGTACAGGGGGTGCTGGAGGAGGCGATTGCGTCGCGGGCCGGGCACCCGGTGGCCCTCTACGGGGCAGGGCGCACCGATACGGGGGTTCATGCCTCAGGCCAGGTGGCCCACTTCGACACCACCTCTGGCATCCCACCCACGGAGTGGGCGCGGGTGCTGAACGACTGTCTGCCGGAAGATGTGGTGGTACTGGCTTCCGCTCAGGTGCCTGACTTCTGGCATGCCCGCTTTTCGGCCCGCTGGCGCCGCTATCGCTACTTGATCCTGAACCGGGAGCTGCCGGATGTGTTCTGGCGCCTCTTTAGCTGGCAGGTGCGTTGGCCTTTGCAGGTGGAGCCGATGGCGGAGGCCCTCCACTCCCTGCTGGGCGAGCACAGCTTGGAAGCGTTCCGGCGGCGCGGATCCGACCGGCCCCACTCGCGGGTGCAGGTGCAGGAGGTGCTCTGCCGGCGGCTGGGGGATCTGGTGAGCATCGAGGTGCAGGCCAGCGGCTTCCTCTACCGGATGATGCGGCTGCTGGTGGGATCCCTGGAGGTGGTGGGCCGCGGCGAGCTCAGCCCGCAACAATTTGTCCACCTCTGGCAGCACAACGACTGGAGCCAGATGCGCACCCGCTACAGCGCCCCTCCGCAAGGGTTGTGTTTGCTGGATGTGGGCTACGCTGCGGATCCTTTTGGGCGGCAGTTTGCCCACTTGTTGCCCTTTTTGGGGCCCCCTGAAGCCCGCCATCTGGCTGTGGGTGTCCCTTCCTTGGTCTGAGCGTTTTCTTGTCCAATCCTGCAGTTCTGTCCTCCTTAGCTGCCATGAACAAAACTCCCCTTCCCACTCCCGAAACTGCGGCGCCCCGCTGGTACCTGGTGGATGCTGCCGACCAGCGGCTGGGGCGCCTGGCCGCGGCCGTGGCCACCCTCTTGCGGGGTAAGCACAAGCCCGACTTCACCCCCCATCTGGATACGGGGGACTATGTAATCGTGATCAATGCCGAAAAAGTGGTGGTCACCGGCAAAAAGCGCACCCAAAAGCTTTACCATCGCCACTCTGGCCGCCCTGGCGGCATGAAAGTCGAGACCTTTGCCCAACTGCAAGCTCGCCTGCCGGAGCGGGTGGTGGAAAAGGCGGTCAAGGGGATGTTGCCCCACACCCGTTTGGGCCGGCGGCAATTTACCAAGCTGAAGGTGTACGCCGGCCCCCACCACCCCCACGAGGCCCAGCAGCCGCAGGTGTATCCTGTTCACACGATCCCAGGAGCCAAAGCATGACGCAAGCAGCCAGCAGCCATCGAGCCGTTTATTGGGGAACCGGGCGCCGCAAAACCGCTGTTGCCCGCGTGCGCTTGGTGCCCGGCACCGGCAAGATCCTCATCAACGACAGGCCGGGAGACCAGTATCTGCAGTATCAAGAAGCGCTATTGGCCAACGTAAAAGCGCCGCTGGAGATCCTTGGTTTGGAGAACGCCTACGACATCCTGGTGCGAGCCCATGGGGGCGGCGTCCACGGCCAGGCCGATGCCATCAAGTTGGGGGTGGCACGCGCCCTCTGCGAGGTGGATCCGGCCAATCGCGGCCCCTTGAAGGTAGAGGGCTACCTAAAACGGGATCCGCGCGCCGTGGAACGGAAGAAATACGGCCTGCGCAAGGCCCGCAAGGCTCCCCAGTACTCGAAGCGCTAGGGATCCCCGCCATTGCTTTTTCAAGGTCGATGTTGGTAGACAAGGGTATAGAAACAAGCCCAGAGGAGGAGATTGCCATGCCCAAAAAAGGAATACACCCACAGTGGTATCCCGAAGCCAAAGTCATCTGCAACGGCGAAGTGGTGATGACGGTGGGATCCACCCAGCCGGAGCTGAAGGTCGACGTTTGGTCCGGCAACCATCCCTTTTTCACCGGCAGCCAGAAGATCATCGACAGCGAAGGACGGGTGGAGAAGTTCATGCGCAAGTACGGCATGGGCGGCAGCAAGAAAGCCAAGTAGCCGAGTTTCTGCACCAAGGTTCCCCATTTGGGCCCTGCTTAGACTTCTCGGTGAGGCTAGACCCATGGCTTCTGCTCAACTGATCGAGCAGCTTAAGAACGTCGAGGCCACTTTTCAGGAGCTGACGGTGCGCCTGGCCGATCCTGATGTGGCGACGGATCCGGCGGAGCTGCAGCGGATCGCCAAGGCCCGCTCCTCCCTGGAAGCCACCGTGCAGGCTTTTCACGATTGGCAGAAGCTGACTCGCGACCTGAAGCAGACGGAAGAGCTGCTGCGCGAGGCGGCCTCCGATCCGGAGCTGGAGGCGATGGCCAGGTCGGAACTCGAGCAACTGCGCGCCCGCCAAGAGCAACTGGAGCAACAGCTCACCCTGCTGCTGCTGCCCCGGGATCCCAACGACGAAAAAAACATCATGTTGGAGATCCGCGCCGGCACCGGGGGCGAGGAAGCGGCGCTGTGGGCGGCTGATTTGGCCCGCATGTACACCCGCTACGCCGAGAAGATGGGTTGGTCGGTGCGCCTGGCCAGCCTCTCGGAAGGAGAGATGGGGGGCTACAAAGAGGCCATCCTGGAAATCCGCGGCGACCAGGTCTATAGCAAGCTGAAGTTTGAGGCCGGCGTGCACCGGGTGCAGCGGGTGCCCGTGACAGAGGCGCAGGGGCGCGTCCACACCTCGACGGCCACGGTGGCGGTGATGCCGGAGGTGGACGAGGTGGAGGTGGTGATCGACCCCAAGGACATCGAGATCAAGACGGCGCGCTCCGGCGGGGCGGGCGGCCAAAACGTGAACAAGGTGGAAACGGCGGTGGATCTCCTCCACAAGCCCACCGGCATCCGCGTCTTCTGCACCGAGGAGCGATCCCAGTTGCAAAACCGGCAGCGGGCGATGCAGATTTTGCGGGCCAAGCTCTACGAGATGAAGCTGCAGGAGCAACAGGCCTCCATCAGCTCCGCCCGTCGCATGCAGGTGGGAACGGGATCCCGCTCGGAAAAAATTCGCACCTACAACTACAAGGACAACCGCGTCACCGACCACCGCCTCAACCAGAACTTCCTGCTCGAGCCGATTTTGGAAGGGGAGCTGGACGAGTTAATCCAAGCTTGTATCGGCCTATACCAAAAAGAGCTGCTGGCGGAGCTATCCTAAGCGCTGCTGGGATCCCTTCCTGCTGCCGACCTGGCGGTAGAATAAATACCCATGTCGAGTGACCCGAGGAATCCTCCCCATGCTGGCCGAGTACCGCCAACATGTTGCTGCCCGCGCGGATCAAGGGATCCCGCCGCTGCCCTTGAGCGCTGCCCAGACCAGCCAGGTGTGCGAGCTGCTCAAGGATCCCCCTGCCGGCGAGGAAGCTTTTTTGTTGCATCTGCTCACAGAGCGGGTGCCGCCGGGAGTGGATGAGGCGGCCTATGTGAAGGCGGGCTTTTTGGCGGCTGTGGCCAAGGAAGAAGCGCGCTCACCTCTGATTACCCCCCTGCGGGCGGTGGAGCTCTTGGGGACGATGCTGGGGGGCTATAACGTCCAGGTGCTGCTGGAGCTGCTGCAAGATGAACGACCGGAGATTGCCGCCGCGGCGGCCCGCGCCCTCAGCCACACGCTGCTGGTTTTCGATGCCTTCCACGACGTGCTGGAACTCAGCCAGGCCGGCAACGCCCGCGCCCGGCAGGTGCTGCAGTCCTGGGCTGAAGGAGAGTGGTTCACTGCCAGGCCGCCCCTGGCCGAGGCCATCACCGTAACGGTGTTCAAAATTGCCGGCGAGATCAACACCGACGACCTCTCCCCCGCCGCCCACGCCACCACCCGCCCGGACATCCCCCTGCACGCCCAGAGCATGCTGGAGTCGCGCGCGCCGGGATCCCTGGCTGCTATTGCCGAGCTGAAGCGCCGCGGCTATCCGGTGGCCTTTGTGGGGGATGTGGTGGGCACGGGATCTTCCCGCAAGTCCGCCCTCAACTCCCTGCTCTGGCACATTGGCCACGACATTCCTTATGTGCCCAACAAGCGGGCCGGCGGGGTGATTCTGGGAGGCACGATCGCGCCTATCTTCTTCAACACCGCCGAAGATGCCGGCGCCCTGCCCATCCAGTGCGAGGTCTCGCGGCTGGAGACGGGCATGGTGGTCACCATCTATCCCTACGAAGGCGTCATCCGCTCTGAGGATGGCCAAGTCCTCTCCACCTTTTCCCTGCGGCCTGTGACCCTGCCGGACGAGGTGCGGGCGGGGGGCCGCATCCCCCTCTTGATTGGCCGGGCCCTCACCGACAAAACCCGCCAGGCCCTGGGGCTGGATCCCTCTCCCCTATTTATCCGTCCCACCCCGCCCGCCGACACCGGCAAAGGCTATACCCTGGCCCAGAAAATTGTCGGCAAAGCCTGTGGGCTGCCGGGGGTGCGCCCGGGCACCAGTTGTGAGCCGCTGATCACCACGGTGGGATCCCAGGACACCACCGGCCCCATGACCCGCGACGAGCTGAAGGAGCTGGCCTGCCTGGGGTTTAGTGCCGACCTGGTGCTGCAGAGCTTCTGCCACACCGCCGCCTATCCCAAGCCGGTGGACATCCAGATCCATAAAGAGCTGCCCGACTTTTTTGCCTCGCGGGGGGGCGTTGTCCTGCGGCCCGGCGACGGCATCATCCACTCCTGGCTCAACCGCATGCTGCTGCCGGATACCGTCGGCACCGGGGGCGACTCCCACACCCGCTTCCCCCTGGGCATCTCCTTCCCGGCGGGATCGGGGCTGGTGGCCTTTGCCGCCGCCATGGGGGTGATGCCCCTCAATATGCCGGAGTCGGTGCTGGTGCGCTTCCGGGGGGAATTGCAACCCGGGATCACCCTGCGGGACATCGTCCACGCCATCCCCTACGTGGCCATCCAGCGGGGGCTGCTCACCGTCGAGAAGCAGGGCAAGAAAAACGTCTTTGCCGGGCGAATTATGGAGATCGAGGGCCTGCCCCATCTCAAGGTGGAGCAAGCCTTCGAGTTTACCGACGCCTCGGCAGAGCGCAACTGCGCCGGCTGCACCATCAAGCTAAACGTCGAGACGGTCGCCGAGTACCTGCGCTCCAACGTGGTGCTGCTGAAAAACATGATCGCCCGCGGCTATCAGGATGCGAGAACTCTGCTGCGGCGCATCGCCAAGATGGAAGCCTGGCTGGCCAACCCCACCCTGATGGAGGCGGATCCCGACGCCGAATACGCTGCCGTGATCGAGATTGATCTCAGCAGCATCACCGAGCCGATCGTCTGTGCCCCCAACGATCCCGACAAGGTGATGACTCTAAGCGAAGTCCACGCCCAGCACGCGGCAGGCAACCCCGACACACCCATCCAAATTGACGAGGTGTTCATCGGCTCCTGCATGACCAACATCGGCCACTACCGGGCTGCCGCCAAGATCTTGGAAGGGCAAGGTCGGGCCAAGGTACGCCAATTTTGGATCTGCCCACCCACCCGCATGGACGAGGCGCAACTGCGCGCCGAAGGGGTGTACGGCACCTTTGCCGCTGTCGGCGCGAGGACGGAAATGCCGGGCTGCAGCTTGTGCATGGGCAACCAGGCCCGCGTGGCAGATGGGGCCACCGTCATGTCCACCTCCACCCGCAACTTCAACAACCGCATGGGCAAGGACGCGCGGGTCTATCTGGGATCCGCCGAGCTGGCGGCTGCCTGCGCCCTCCTGGGGCGGATCCCTACCCCTGAGGAATACCGGGAGATCGTTGCCACCAAGATCCAGCCCTTTGCCGGCGAGCTGTACCGCTACCTCAACTTCCACGAGATCCCCGGCTTTGAGGACGAAGGGCGGATCATCCCCCGCGAGCAAATGCCCAAGCTGGAGGAAGTCCTCGGGATCCGTTCCTAAAGGGGCCACCCTGATACCATGGCAGCATGGTTTGCTAGCCTTGGAGAAATCCTGATGGCCCTGTCCCGAAAACTCACCCGCCAGATCCACCGCGCCCTCGCTCCCATCCTGGCCCTGCCCTTGGTGGTGACGGTGGTGACGGGATCCCTCTACCAAATTGCCCGCCTCAACGACAACTTGGACTACTACTGGCTAATCCAAATCCACAAAGGGCAGTGGGGGCCGCTGGATCTGCAGGCCATCTACCCCTTCTTAAACGGCCTGGGGCTGTTGGTGATGGTGGCTACCGGCCTGAGTTTATGGTTGCAAACGAGATCCCATCGCCCGCCCCAGCGCAGCGATTCCTGAGAGCTTTCTCCTGATTCTTGGGTGAGAAAATACCCCAACCGATTTCCAGAAAACTCGACCTCTGGAGCCAGCCAGAAAGCTTATTTTAATGTACAGAGGCTAGGCTAAAGCCTTGTGAGTAAAGCTTAAAGAGAAGCTAACCAAAAGTTAACCAAAATCTGATCAGGAGGTGGATAGATATGGCTCTGGTTCGCTGGGATCCCTTTCGGGAAATTGACGAAATTCAACGGGAAATGAACCGGATGTTTGACCGGCTGATGACCCGTCCCGCCGAGACCGATGCCTTTGCCTTCGTGCCGGCGGTGGAAATGCACGACGATCCAGAGACCATTACCCTCAAGCTGGAGCTGCCCGGCTTGAACCCCAACGATCTGGACATCCAAGCGACGGCGGAAGCGGTCTCCATCAGCGGTGAGCGGCGCTTTGAAAAACGCTCCGAAGACAAAGGCGTAACCCGCACCGAGTTCCGCTACGGGCGCTTCCAACGGGTGATCCCGCTGCCCAACCGGATCAAGCACGATCAGGTGAAAGCGGAATACAAAGATGGCATCCTCACCCTGACTCTGCCCAAAGCGGACTCTGAAAAAGCCCAAGTGGTCAAAGTGAACGTTGTCTCCTAAT
>NZ_JANSJH010000055.1:0-7373 GCF_047462495.1 Synechococcus sp. H55.2
TGCTGCAGGGATCGGAACAGGAGCACCGTATAGATATCGAGGATGGGCGCAACTGCTGTGACGGCAGCATTTCCAACCACAACCGCACCCAAGGCAGCTCCCAGGATCCCCCCAACAAGAAACAAAATCAGGAGTGGGATGCCGAAGATCAAACTCACAGCCAGCAAAGCCCAAAACACGCCCCACCAGCGATCTTTGACGAGGTTCCAACTGTAGCCCAGACCTTCCGTGGCACCTTTGCCTTCCAGGGCAATCGCACAGAGAGTGAAAACCAGCCTTACCCCCCAGTAGATACCAGGGAGCACAAACAGCAGCATCCCAAGCATGACAATTAGCGCCAGCAGAATGCTGCCGAAAACCAGGGGCACTGCCTTCGAGAGGGCCCAGTCGAGGCTGTTGCCCAGTAGGGGAGCTTGCCGCTTCAGGTGCTGATCCACCAGCCAAAAGGCTGCGCCAGCCAGGATGGGAGCAACAATTAGGCTGTAGGCCAAATTGAGGATCCCCCCAAAAAGTGGGATCAGCTCTGCGACGATGGGAATGACAAAGCCGGGAGAGGCCAGGATCAACAGCGGCCCATAGACGGGGCCTACAACTTCAAACGAGCGCTGCAGAAGGAAAAACGGGTTAAGAGTAGCGCTTTGCATGGTAGAGGGATCCCTGTGGCAACCACCCCCTTCATACCACGCCATCCCCCTTTTTGGGCTGAGAAGGGGATTAAGAAAGTCAAAGTCTGTGTCTTGCTATACAGAAGATTTTTGTAAAATCCAGGCCGCCGCTTGTTCGCCGCTGCGCAGGGATCCCTCAAGGCTGCTCTGGTGGGTGTATTCTCCAGCCCAGAGAAGGCCCGGCAGGCCGCTGCAGGTGGGAACCAGATGCTGCTGAAAGCCGGGCGGCTGGACAAACTGGGCAAAAGGGATCCGATACACCCGCAGCAGGCGCAATCGTTCCAAGGGGGCTTTGGGAAAATAGGTTTGCAGCTCGGCCCGGCAGGCTTGGGCCAGCTCCTCATCGCCCAAAGGGGGATCCCCCAGCACCGTCACCGAATAGAGGTGCTGACCGGCAGGAGCCAGCGCCGGGCTGAGGCGGGTGAGCTGCACCCAGTGGTTGATCCAGCCTTGGCCGCTGGCGTTGAGGTACAAGTAGGCACCGCGGGCCAGGGAAAAGGGGGCGCAGAAATAAAGGCAGGTCACCGCCCGTCCCTGGGTGGGGATGGGCGCAGCAGCTTGAGGGCAGAGCTCGGCCTGCCAGGCCCGCGCTTGAGGGGCATCGGTGGCGCAGACCACCCACTCGGCAGGGATCTCCTCGCCCTTGGCGGTGCGGATCCCGCGCACTTTTCCCTCTTCCACCAGGATGCGCTCCACCGAGGTTTGGTAGCGGATCTGCTCTGGGGCAAGGTGGCCGGCCAGTTGGCGGACAATCTCTCCCATGCCCAGCGCCGGGGTGACGATGGCTCCTTCGGCCATCATCTTGAAATAAAAGGCAAAGAGGCGGGCGCTGCTGGCCAGATCCGGATCCAAAAGAATGCCGCGGAAAAAGGGGTAGAAGAAGTGCTGGCAGATCTTTTGGGAAAATCCGTACTCCTCTAGGAACTCCCGCACCGAGCGGTCAGATCCCCCCAGTCCTTCTTGGAAAACCTGTTCTGGGGTGCGCCGCGCCAGCTCCGCCCGCAACTGTAGCACCTTGAGCTTGTCGCCAAAGCTGGCCAAGGGGTTGAAGAGGGAAGGGACAATGCTGGTCGGATCCCGCAGGGGATCCCCCAACAGCCAGCAGCGACCGGGTTGGGCCAGCATCGCTCCCGGACGGTAGGGGCAGGGATTGAGCTGGCCTAGATCCAGATGCCGCCGCACTTGGGGATAGGCGGTAAACAGCACCTGAAAGCCGCGATCCAAACGGAAGCCCTCCACCGCGTCGGTGCGCACCCGCCCGCCGGGGCCGTCGCTTTTTTCCAGGACTAGGACATCGCTCCAACCCGCCTGGCTCAGCACCTTGGCGCAGGTTAAGCCGGCCAGCCCTGCCCCGATAATGACCACTCTGCCCATGCTGCTGGGATCCCTTCTCCGTGGAGTATTTTACCTGGCTCGATTCCTCAAGGCTGAGTCCCCTTCTGAGGCAGGATGTTCTGGCCCCCAGATGCGAATGGCGCCATCGGCACCGCCGCTGAGAAGGGTTTGCCCGTTGGGGCCAAACAGCAGAGCACTCACCATCCAAGTCTGGCCGCCCAGGGTGCGCAACTCTTTGCCGCTGCCCAAATCCCAGAGTTTGATCTGCTGGGCGCGGTGATCGGTGCCGCTGGCCAGCAGGCGGCCATCGGGGCTGAGGGCAAGGGTGGCCAAGCCAGACAAGGGCTGGGCCAGAGTGCGCTCGAGGGATCCCGTGCCCACGTTCCAGATCCAGACGCCGGAAGCGCTGGCGGCGAGCAAGTGGCGGCCATCGGGGCTGAGGAGCACCTGCTCGATGGGGTAGTCGGCCTCCAGGGTTTTCAACAAAGCCCCGCTGCCGGGATCCCAAAGATGAACGGTGGGATCCCCGTTGGCGGCCACCAGGATCCAGGGCGGGCTCCTTTTTTCCGCCACCCCAGAGGGAGCGAAGGCCACCGCCGTAATGCCTGACCCCTGGGTAACCGGGTGGGCGGCGCTGTCGATGGTGCGCACCAACTGGCCATCCTCAGCTTGCCAAAGGCGAATGGTACGGTCGGCGCTGCCGCTGGCAATCCAACGGCCATCGGGGCTGATGGCGACGCTGTTGATCAGCTCGGTGTGGCCCTGCAACTGCAGCCGTGGCACCCCTTCCCGCGACGGCAAGGCAGGGGCCAAATCCCAGACCCGCACCGTCTTGTCGGCCCCCCCACTCACCAAAAAGGTACCATCGGGGCTGATGGCCAGCGTCTCAATCGAGCCTTCGTGGCCTGCCCAGCTCTGCAGCAGTTGGCCGGCCTGGGGATCCCAAAAGCGGATGACACCGTCGTCTCCCCCGGCAACCAGGAGATCTCCATCCGGGCTGATGGCCAGAGCGGTGATAGCGGCGGGGCCTTCCAGTGTGGCCTTGAGCTGCAAGGACTTGGCCCAGTCAGCTAGGTTGAGGGCAGGGCTGGAAGAGGATAGGGATCCAGTCCTGGAGGGATTGGGCGGCTGCTCTGGGGAGCTGAAGCTTTTGAGCCCAGCGGATCCCAAATTTGCCCTCGTTCCCGCGGGCGGGACAGAGTCCCTGGGCACAATTGCCTTCTCTCCCCACAGGCTGAGGTTGGCCGCCAGTTGCCAGGCAGCAACTCCGAGTAGCACCAGCAAAGCCGCCAGACTACTCCCCGCCCAAAGTGGTGGGATCCAGAAACGCGCCCGCAGTGATACCGAGGAACGCGGCGGCGTAGTCGGCTCCTGTAAGGGAGCGGCGGCAACAGGGTCGGGCAGGATCTCAGCGCCGGGAGAGACGCCCTCTGCCAGAGGCAAAGCCTGGAGAGCGGCCAAAGCTGCCGCTGCCGAAGCAAAGCGCTGCCGCGGGTCACAACCCCCCAGGCAATCCAAAAAAGCGGCAAAAGGAGCGCTGGTAGGAGCCAGATCGTGCCAGCGCAGCTCTCCCGTCAACGGGTCGCGAAACAGCTTGTGGGTCGGGATCCCTGAGAGGGCCTGTATGGCGATGAGCCCAAGTGCCTCCAGATCGCTGTCGGCAGCCTCGGGCCCAGAGTTGCAGCAGCCCAAGCCCAACACCACCCAGCGGCCATCCGCCCGGCGACAGATTAGGCGAGAGGGCTCTAGGTTGCAGCAGTTTACCCCCTCACTGTGTAGCAAGGCCAAGGTTTGCAGCACATCTTGCAAAAAGGCCCGCACCTCAGCTTCTGTCCAAGGCTGACCTTGCTCAGTGGCCTGGCGCAGGGCCTGTTCCAGAGTCTGCCCCTCGATCCACTCTTCTACCCAGTAAAAATCTCCCTCTTGCTCAAAATAAGTCAGCAGGCGTGAGATACACTCATGGGATCCCAGGCGTTCCCACAGCGCCATTGCCTGTTCAAATCGCTGCCGGGCGGCAGAGGGCTCTTCCCCCTTGGGAGAGCGAGGTTGCCAACGCCTGATCACCACCCAGCTCTGTTCAGGGCGATGGCCATCTTGGGCCAGGTAGGTTTGCCCGCTGGATCCCAGTTCTTCCAAGATCTGATAGCGGCCACCCAGGGTCTGCCCTACCATAAGGACTCCGGCTACTCCAGGCATATATGGTCTACCGTTCGCGTCAGCACTGCGGAGCACTTTAGCGGGACGGAGTTCTTTGGCTCTACCCTTGGGGAGGATGCGAACCTTTTCCTTCTGGATCATCATGCCACACGGGCAAAAGGCTCAGAGTAACCCTGAGTTACTCAGTGGCCGGGGGGATGTCGTTGCAAAACCTGCTTTAGGTAGCGCCCCGTATGGGATCCGGGATGCTCGGCCACTTCTTCAGGGGTGCCGACGGCAACAATCTGGCCGCCCTGGTCGCCCCCTTCCGGCCCCAGGTCAATAATCCAGTCGGCACAGCGGAGGATGTCCAGGTTGTGCTCGATCACCAGCACGGTGTTGCCCGCATCCACCAACCGCTGCAGAACATTCAAGAGCTTGTGAACGTCGTAGAAGGACAGGCCGGTGGAGGGTTCATCGAGCAGGTAGAGGGTTTTGCCGGTGGAGCGGCGGGCCAGTTCTGCCGCCAGCTTCACCCGCTGCGCTTCCCCCCCGGAAAGCGTCGGAGCGGGCTGGCCCAGCTTGATGTAATCAAGGCCCACATCGGCCAAGGTCTGTAGAATCTTGGCGGCAGGGGGTAGGGCGGCAAAAAACTCCAGCGCCTCCCCCACCGTCATGTCTAGGACTTCGGCGATGTTTTTGCCCTTGTACCTGACCTGGAGGGTCTCGCGGCTGTAGCGGCTGCCCCCACACACCTCGCAGGTGACGTACACATCCGGCAGGAAGTTCATTTCAATCACGTTCACCCCCTGCCCTTTGCAGGCTTCACAGCGCCCCCCCTTGACGTTGAAGGAAAAGTGGCCGGATTGATAGCCCCTGGCCTTGGCCTCTAGAGTCTGGGCAAAGGCCTGGCGGATGGGATCAAAGAGGCCCGTGTAGGTGGCGGGGTTGGAGCGGGGGGTGCGGCCAATGGGGGATTGGTCGATGACAATGACCTTGTCGATGTGTTCAATGCCGTGTAGCTCCCCCATTTCCGTTGGCTTAGGCACCTTCTGGCCGAGGGAGTGTTGCAGGGCAGGGTAGAGCAACTCGTTGACCAGGGTGGACTTGCCGGAGCCGGAGACGCCGGTGACGCAGACCAGCTTGCCCAGGGGGATCTCCACATCGATGTGCTTGAGGTTGTTTTTGTGGGCATCGGTGAGCTTGAGGGAGACGGCTTTGCCAGGTCGCCGCTGAGCTGGGGTTGGGATCCGCCGCCGCCCCGACAGATAGGCGCCGGTGAGGGAGCGCTCGCAGGCTAGGATGTCGGCTAGAGATCCTTGGGCCACCACTTCTCCGCCGTGGATGCCAGCGCCAGGGCCAATGTCCACGATGTGGTCGGCGGCGCGAATGGTCTCTTCATCGTGTTCCACCACAATTAAGGTGTTGCCCAGATCCCGTAGGCGGAATAGGGTTTGCAAGAGGCGTTGGTTATCCCGCTGGTGCAGGCCAATGGAGGGTTCGTCCAGCACGTAGAGCACCCCCGTCAGGCCGGAGCCAATCTGGCTGGCCAGTCGGATCCGCTGCGCCTCGCCCCCCGAAAGGGTCATGGCCGGTCGGGCTAGGGTGAGGTAGTCAAGGCCCACGTCAATTAAAAACTGCAGGCGGGTTTTGATCTCCCGCAGCACTAGCTCGGCAATCTGCGCTTGGCGGGGGGTAAGCTGGAGCTGCTCCAGGCGCTGCAGGCAGTCGCGGATGGAGATCTCGGTGAGATCCGTGATGCGGTAGCCACCGACGCGCACGGCCAGGGCCTCTGGCCGCAGCCGGGATCCGCCACAGGCAGCACAGGGGCGGTAGGTCAGGTAGGTCTCCAGCTTTTGCCGGTAGGTTTCGGCGGTGGTCTCTTGGTAGTGCCGCTGCAACTGCGGGATTACCCCTTCAAAGCGGCGGTAGTAGCCCCGGCTCCCCTGGGGGGATTCCGCCTCAACGTAGATCTCCTGGTCGCTGCCGTAGAGGAGGAGCTGCTGCTGCTCGGGGGTAAGGTCGCACCAGCGGCTGCTGAGCTCAAAGCCAAAGGCCTTAGCAGCCCCCGCCAGTAGGGCCAGATAGTAGGGGTTCTCCCGCTCCGCCCAGGGAGCAATGGCCGCATAGAGGGGGAGCTTGGGATCCGGCACGATCCGGTCGGGGTCGAAGATGGGTTCAAAGCCCAGGCCGTGACAGACGGGACAGGCGCCGATGGGGGAGTTAAAGGAAAATAGCCGCGGCGACAGCTCGCCCAGCACGGAGCCGTGTTCGGGGCAGGCAAATTGTTCCGAAAAGATCAGCTCCGTTGGCTTGCCGTTGAGGTACTGCCCCGCCACCTCGGCTACTTTTTGCAGCAGGTGTTCCCGTTCGTCTTCACGGGGCAAGAGCTCCACCACCGCCAGTCCCCCCGACTGGCGCAGACAGGTGGTCAGGGAATCGGCCAGCCGCTCTGCGATGTTGGGGCCCTTAACCAGCCGATCCACCACCACCTCAATGGTGTGGGCCTTGGTTTTGGCCAACTCAATTTCCTCGCTGAGATCCCGCACCTGGCCGTCGATGCGCACCCGCACAAACCCCTGCTGGCGCAGGCTTTGCAAGAGCGCTGCGTGGGTGCCCTTTTTTCCCCTCACCACGGGCGCAAGCAACTGAAAGCGCGTCCGCTCCGGCAGGGCCAGGATCTGGTCCACCATTTGATCCACCGTCTGGGGGGCAATCACCCGGTCACAATGGGGGCAGTGGGGGATCCCGGCCCGCCCATACAGCAGCCGCAGGTAGTCGTAGATTTCGGTCACGGTGCCAACCGTGGAGCGGGGGTTGTGGCTGGTGGACTTTTGGTCGATGGCAATGGCTGGGCTCAAGCCCTCGATGCGGTCTACATCCGGTTTGTCCAGTTGCCCCAGAAATTGCCGCGCATAGGCGCTGAGGGACTCCACGTAGCGCCGCTGCCCCTCGGCAAAGATGGTGTCGAAGGCCAGAGAAGATTTTCCAGACCCGGAGACGCCGGTAAACACCACCAGGCGATTGCGCGGGATCCGCAGCTCGAGGTTTTTGAGGTTGTGCTGCCGCGCCCCCACCACATGGATTTCGTTTTGGCCGGACATCTCATCCCCTCTGTGTGCAGCGTGGGTGGAGACTCTGCCCAAAATTGGCGAGTCGAAAAACAACAAAAGTTAAGGAACATTAACGATTCTAGTGCTGCAGCAGAAGTCTGTCTTCTCCCCATCGCAAGGGGTG
>NZ_JANSJH010000055.1:7473-17722 GCF_047462495.1 Synechococcus sp. H55.2
GGAGAAGAGGAAAGACTTGGCTATCTTGGAAGGGCCACTTGAGGGATCCCGAAGCAACCTAGCCCATGACCTGGCCACTGCTTGCCGTCCAAAAGCTCTTCATCTACCTGCTGGTGGGGATCGCCTTTGCCGCCCTTTGTCTGGGAGATCAGGCCCTGTCGCCGGCGGTTATCGCCCTCTGCTTGGCAGCGGGGGCTGCCAGTTGGTTTTGGGAGCCGCCCCGCATTAGCTTTGCCCGCTATGCGCCCCTGTGGATGCCCCTGACGGTGAGCGTGCTGGTCAGCCTGGCGGCCCTGGTGCTTGCGGGCGTGCTGCCGCTTTCGGATGGGGCCATAGGCCTGGTGCTCTACCTTACGGGGGCCAAGTTGTTTCAGCGGGAGCGGGCAGCCGACCACATTCAGTTGGCGGTGTTGTCTTTGCTTCTGATGGCCATCGCCACCCTCTTTAACGAGGACATCAGCTTTGGGTTTTTATTCCTGCTGTATGTGGGGGTGGGGCTGGTTAACCTCACCCTCTATCACCTGCGCCTGCAGGCGGAGCAGCACCCCCAGGCGGCCACCCAAGTCCGCGGGATCGACCTCAACTTTCTGGGGTTGCTTGGATCCCTGGCTTTGCTGGCAACCCTTCTCGCGGTGGTTTTGTTTTTCCTCTTTCCGCGCCTTAGCTTGGGGCTCCTAGGCCGGCAGGCCCGCTCGCCGGTGATGACCACTGGCTTTGCCGAGGAAGTCAGCCTGGGGGAGTTCGGCACCCTCAAGACCGACAGCACTGTTGTTATGCGGGTGGAGTTCCCGGCGGGGGTGCCGCCTCAGGTGGAGTCCCTCTACTGGCGGGGGATCAGCTTTGATCGCTACGACGGGCGGGCTTGGTCGCGGACGCTGAACCGCGCGATCCCGATTTTCCCCACTGCAGCAGGGGTCTTTGCCCTCTCGGCTTCCCCCTTGATCCCCACCGCTAGCGACCTCCAGTTCCTCCCCCTGGAGCAGCTTATCTACCTAGAGCCGCTGGCCACCAACACCGTCTTTGGGGTGGCGCCGCTGCTGGAGGTGGAGTGGTTGGATCGGGGGGGGGCGATGACCCCTCAGCAGGCATGGCAACGGCAAACTCGCCGCCTGCTCCTGCACGAGAGCGGGGATGTGAGCCATTCCCTGCCCCCCCGGCTGCCCTATCTCTACCGCGCCGTGAGCTGGATCCCCCGCGATCTGGGGCCCCGCCTGCGCCAGCTCGGCCAGGCGGAGTTGCTAAGTGCTCTTGACCCAGCCCAGCAGGCAGCCTACCTGCAGCTGCCGGCAGAGCTGGATCCGCGCATTCCCGCATTGGCAGAGGAGATCACGGCTGGGATCCCCGATGTCTTTGGCAAGGCGACAGCTCTGCAGAACTACCTGCTGGAGAACTACGCCTACACCACGGATCTGCCGGATCCCGGGGCCGAACCGCCTTTGGAGGCCTTTTTGTTTACCCACCGCCGCGGCCACTGCGAATACTTTGCCACCGCCCTGACGGTGCTGGCCCGCAGCATTGGCATCCCGGCCCGCGTGGTCAATGGCTTTTTGGGCGGGCGCTGGGTGGCGCAGGAAAAGTACCTGGCGGTGCGCAACGCCGATGCCCATTCTTGGACGGAGATCCCCTTTGGCCCCTATGGATGGATCCTCTTCGACGCCACGCCGCCAGAGGCCAATGTTAGCCAGCGGCAAAGCTGGTGGGATCCCCTGCAAGATTTTTACGACAGCCTGCGCTTCCGTTGGTTTAAGTACGTCATCCAGTACGACCTATCCACCCAGCGGCAGATCTGGCGGCAGATTCAGGAGATCGCCAGTGCAGTAGCGGTCTCTTCCGATCGAGAGGATGTTGCCGCCGCCTTCCGTCGCGGTCTGGTGGGCTGGGGGCAAAGGCTGCAACAGAACAGCCTGCCGCTGCTGGGGGTGATTTTGATCACCGGCTTCACGGCCTACTGGGGCCGCCGCCGCCGCTACCAGGCTTTGCACTGGCGGGATGGGGGATGGATCCTCTTGGCCACACTTGGCAATGGAGTGGTGATGGGATCCCTGTGGCAGCCGCCCCCAGAATGGCCCACCTGGATGATCGGGATCCTGCTGCCAAGTCTGGCCTTTGCCGGCATGCGCTGGATCCCGACGGCCCTGCCCAAATCGCAGCGGCGCCGCCAGGCAATCTCCAGACTTTACCTCCAACTGCGGGAGCTGGCGACGGCAGTGGGGATCCCAGCCCACCTGGGGCCGGAAGCCTGCCTAGAACACTTGCGCCACTCCGATTTGCCCCAGGCCGAGCTGGCCATCCAGTTCCTGCAGCGCTACCTGGAGGTGCGCTTTGGCGGGATCGCGCTGGAAGCCGGGGAACTGCGGCGTTGGCAACAATGCCTCAGACAGCTTAGGCAGGCCTGGCAGACCCAAAATTCCTCCCTTGCCCCCAAAAGAGCCGCTTGACCGGAAGACGGCTATGTCCTGGCGCAAGTCTCCCAAGAGCTCTACGAGAAGCCTTGACATTATGAAGGGGTTAAGAGATAGTTAACTCTAGGTATAGACCCTGCCATAGACTGGGGCGGCAGGCCATCGCTACAAGTGAGCTCTGCCCTCAGGTTTAGCCTAGCCCTTGCTAAGTGCTCCAAGGCTGTGTTACTTTTCTTGACGTTCAGCCTTGAACAAGCAAGGGCAGGTTTACTATGCGTAACTATTCTCTGAGGGCAGCTTTGGCCGCAACGCTGTGCCTGCTGTCCTCTTCCCTTTTTTCTAGCCTGGCCCAGGCGGCGCCAAAGCCGACCGGCAACGGGGCGATCTTTTTCCACCCCGATGGCACTTCGGCCTCCCACTGGGACATCACCCGCATTCTCCACTACGGCCCGGATGGCTTCTTGAACTGGGATCGCCTGCCTGTCATCACCACCTATCGTGGCCATCACCTTGACCTGTTGGGTGGAACCTCCAACGGCGGGGCGGTGACGCATGCCACAGGCACTCGCGTGCATGGCGCGACTTTTGGCTTGGATCCCGACGGCAAAGAGTATCCCTCGGCCAACGGCACCCTGAACACAATTATGGAAGATGCCATTGAGGCAGGCCTGGGCACGGCTCTGGTGCAGTCGGGATCCATCATCGAGCCGGGGACGGCTGCTTTTGTGGCTGAAGCTCCCAAGCGCAGCGACTACGAGGAGATTGCCCTGGAAGTGGTGGAGTCGGGGGTAGACATCATCCTGGGGGCCGGTGAGGAATGGCTGTTGCCGGAAGGCGTCCAGGGGCGCTTTGGCCAAGGGAAGCGCAAGGATGGCCGCAACCTCATCGAGGAAGCCAAGAAAAAAGGGTATGCCGTCGTCTATACCCGCGACGAGCTGCTGAAGCTGCCGGCGGATGCCGCCAAGGTTTTGGGGGTGTTCAACGTAGAGGACACCTTCTACGACAAACCTGAAGAAGAGCTGCGCAAAGAAAACTTGCCCAACTACATCGCCAGCGCACCCACCATTGCCGAGATGACGCAGTTTGCCCTAGAGCGGATCTCCCGCAATCCCAAGGGCTTCTTCGCCGTCATTGAGGAAGAGGGCACCGACAACATGTGCAACAACCTCAATGCTTCCGGCTGCCTGGAGGCCATGAAGCGGGCTGACGATGCCATTGGGGTAATTCTTAACTTCATCGAGAAGAATCCCAAAACCTTCATGATCACCACCAGCGACAGCAACGCCGGCGGGATGCAGTTGGTGGATGTGGAGTCTGCCGATGAGCCGCTGCCCCCCACTGACCCCGAAGAAAGCGGCGCCCCCATCGATGGCGTCGAGGGCACGGGTACGAAGCCATTTGTTTCAGCACCCGACAAGAACGGCAACCGCCGCCCCTTTGCGGTGGCGTGGGCCACTGGAGACGACGCCGGCAGTGGAGTTATCGCCCGCGCGGCGGGCCTGAACGCCCAAGAGCTGGTGCCCACCACCGGGATCCTGAACACCGACATCTACCGCATTCTCTACACAGTTCTCTTCGGGGAGCGCATCCCCAGCGAGCTGAAGCCGTAGTCTCAGGCAACCCGGCATTGGCTCCGAACTTCTGAAGACCGAGGGGATCCAGGCGATCCCCTTTTCATTTCCATAAGTCATTAACGCAACGCTGTCGCGAACGCGCTGCTCTAACTCCCCTCTCCCTCAGGGAGAGGGGTTGGGGGTGAGGGAGTCCCTGAGGGAGAGGGGTTGGGGGTGAGGGAAGTCCTTGCCACGTCTTGTCCAGAGCTAGGAAAGAGTGGATAGTCTGCCCTGGGCCGGCTGAGAACGCCTCTGCTGCACCGCCTGGTAGCGCCGCTTGAACTCCTGCTGCTGCACCTTGTGATCCACGATGGGATCCGGGTAGCCGCAGCGCCGCCGCTCCTGTAGGGCCCAGGATCCCTTGGGATCCTCCCCCACCCACAGCAAAGCCGGGGTATCTAGCCCCGCCAGCTCCGGCAGGTAGCGACGGATGTACTCCCCTTCCGGGTCGTAGCGGGCTGCCTGGGTGGCCGGGTTGAAGATGCGCAGCGGCCTGGGATCCGTGCCCACACCGGCGCTCCACTGCCAGCCGCCGTTGTTGGCGGCCAGATCCCCGTCCACCAGCTTCTGCATAAAGTAGCGCTCTCCCCAGCGCCAGTCGATGAGCAGATCTTTGGTCAGAAAGCTGGCCACGATCATGCGGCAGCGGTTGTGCATCCAGCCGGTCTCGTTGAGCTGGCGCATGGCCGCATCCACGATGGGGTAACCCGTCTGTCCGGAGCACCAGGCCTGAAACCAGTCCTGCCGGTTGCCCCACTCCAGCGCATCAAAAGCTCGCCGGTAGGCGCCGCTCTCCACGTGGGGCCAGTGGGCCAGGACATGCTTGTAAAACTCGCGCCAGCACAGCTCCTGCCGCCAAGTTTGCAGGCTGCTTTCGGCCTCTTCACTGCGCACCTCTGCTTCCACCTCCCGCGTGGCCTGCCACACCTGACGAATGCCGATGGTTCCCCAGCACAGGTGGGGACTGAGGAGAGAGGTACCCTGTTCAGCCGGAAAATTGCGGGCCTGCTCGTAGTCCAAAATGCGCAGGCCCTGACAAAAATCCTCCAGCAGCGCTTGAGCTGCCCTCTCGCCTGCCGCCGGGATCCGCTGCTCGCAGACAAAGCCCAGATCCGCCAAGCTGGGCAGAGGTTGAGCTTTCAGGCTTGGCAGCGGCTGGAGCTCCTTGGGAGTGGGGAAGGGATCCGGCTTAGGCAAGCTGGACCAGCGGCGCCAGAAAGGGGTAAAAACCGAGTAGGGATCCCCCGCCTGGGTCACCACTTCCCCCGGACCGTGCAGCAGCATATCTTGGTAAGAAAAAGACGGGATCCCGGCTTCCGTCAAGCTGGCCCGCACCTGACTCTCCTGCTGCCGGGCCAAGGGATCCAGATCCTCGTTCCAAAACACGGCCTGCGCCCCCAGCTCGGTGGCCAACTGCCGCAGCTCCACCGCCGGATCCCCCCGCCGCCAGAGGAGCGGGATCCCCATCTGGGCGTAGCGCTCCTGCAGCTCCTGCAATGCCTGGAGGAGAAACGCCACCCTGGCCGGGGCCATATCCGCCCGCTGCAAAACCTGCGGGTCGAAAACGAAAACCGGCACCACCTGCGGGCTGCGCTGCGCCGCCGCGTGTAGGGCTGTGTTGTCTGCTAGCCGCAGATCGCGACGGTGCCAAATCAAAACCGGGGAAGTCATAGGCTACTGAGGGACGGGATCCCATCTTGGCCGGTTCCCACCACCCCTTTCAACTCATTCCCCCCTCCTGGACAGCCAGGAGCTAGACTATGAAGAACCTTAAAGGGCTCTGTCAAATCTCTGGACGGTCGAGCAGCCGGCTGGGACAATAGCGGCAGCGTTCATCTGGCTTTTGTTGGCCATCGCTGTACCCCATTGCATAAGCTGTATCCCCCAACATCACCACCAATTGAGTTAGCTTCAGGGAGAGCAAGGGGTCAAGCGGCTCTGTGACATTCAGCATAAACTGCTCAATGGAGCGCCGCAGGGCCTCTGGCGTCTTGATCATCACGTCTCCATCCATCCATCGATGGCTTTAGGTATTCATACTCAAGGCAAGGTGGACATGGATTCAAGATAAAGGTAGAAGAGAGAGATGCTCGTAGCATCGGCTACTGTTCTGGGGATCGAGCCGACGAGGACTCTGCTCCACACCGGCCAGAGCCGGTTTGCGGATGAGCGGTAACCTAGGTATCCAAAAATGGCGACAGCGCGACGGGTGGCACGGGTAGCCGAGCTGATCAAACGGGAGGTCAGCCAAATCCTGCTCTCGGAGATCAAAGATGACCGCGTGGGGGCGGGCATGGTCAGCATTGTGGATGTCGAGGTTTCCAATGACTTGCAAAATGCCCGCATCTTCGTCAGCATCTATGGCGATGAAGCGGCCCAGCAGCAGACCATGGAGGGGCTGGCCTCTGCCACTCCCTTCGTGCGGCGGGAAATTGGCCAGCGCCTCGGCCTGCGACGGGTGCCGACGGTGGTGTTTTTGCAGGATCGCTCTTTGGAGCGGGGATCCCGGGTTCTGACCCTGCTCAACCAACTGAGACCGCCTGCCGAGGCTCAACAACAGGAGGAGCCCGGGGTTGAGGAAACGATGGAGGACACCGCCGGGGGTGAAGAAGACAATTGAGCAAACAACAATGGCTGCCCACTTTCGTGCCACCTTGGGGGATCTGCGCTAAAGCTCAGCCTGCTGTGCACAAGAGAGCAAAGAATCTACCCTGATGGCCAACGGCTTCGCGGCGACGCGGACAATGTCAAAGCCAGGTTTTCTCACCGAGAAGTTTTTGGATTTGTTAGGCTGAAGAAACTACACAGCCCTTCCCGTGGTTACCTGAACAGGATCAATGCCTGCGGCACGCCTAAACGACCACCAGAGCGCTCTATCCCAACTGGGAGTCGCAATAGTGCCGCCCACTGATAACGCGAAGGCATCAGCGTCGCTGTAGCGAACCTGCGAAAGGGCTGTAAAGTTTCTGTCCATGCCTTTTCTGCCTTTTCATGGATGTTCAAAGCCCACTGCAACCGGATCCCGCCCTGGCAGGTGCCACCCCTCTCCAAGCTCTGCAGGCTCTGAACCAGAGTGTTGCCGAAGCTTTGGTTTCCTGCTTGAAAGGGCAACCCCAACAAGCCACTCAGCACCTTTTACTGGCTCTGCCGCAGTTAATGGCTGCTCTGGGGGCTTTGAGGCAAAAATCTTCCGTTGGCGTCAGCGGGCCGGAGGCCTTGGCTGAGTCTACAGGCCGCGTTTCAGAAATCAACCCCAAGCGCATCATTCACATCGAGGGCAACCGTGTGGAAGTGTGGGTAGATAACCAGATTCGCAGCAGTTGGAGCATCTGGTCGGTGGGAGATCTCAAGGAAGTCTGCCGGCTGGCAGAAGAATTTGATTGTGGCCTCAGCTATTCTTTAGGAGATAGCTCAGGGTCGAAGTCGGCAATGCTGCTGTTGCCCCCCAATGCCGTCGATTTGCCCGACCGGCTCTCCAATCCCGAAGACTCCGCTGCCTAGCACCCTCAGCTTCGGTTGCTGCTTTTGCCGTTCAATCCCCATGGCAAAACCCCAACGGCTCCAGAAGCTTTTGGCTCAGCAGGGCTTGGCCTCTCGTCGCCAGGTGGAAGCCTGGATCCTGGCGGGTCGCATTCGGGTGAATGGGAAAGTGGTCACCGAGCTGGGCTTTAAGGCTGATCCGGAACAGGATTGCGTCGAGGTGGATGGGCGGCCAATCTCTTGCAGGGATCCGGCCCGCCACGTTTTGCTTCTGCACAAGCCGCTGGGGGTCTTGTCCACCTGTAAGGATCCCTGGGGACGCAAGACAGTGCTGGATCTGCTTCCCCCACCCTGGAACCGACAGATCCGCCTCTATCCCGTGGGCCGACTGGATGTCGATAGCAGTGGCGCTTTGCTGCTCACCAACGATGGTGACCTGACACTGAAGCTAACCCATCCGCGCTACCATCTGCCCAAAACCTATCGAGTCCAGGTACAGGGACATCCGAGCCAGGCCACCCTGCAACAGTGGCGAGACGGAGTAGACTTAGAGGGGTACACCACTCTGCCGGCGGAAGTGGAGTTTTGTTCTGCCCCCGATTCCGGGCAGAGAAAGCATCCCGATTCCTCCTGGCTGAGGATAGTTTTGTTTGAGGGACGCAACCGACAAATTCGGCGGGTGGCAGAGCAGCTTGGGCATCCGGTGCTGGCCTTGCATCGGGAAGCCATCGGCCCAGTACGTCTGGGCAATCTGAGGGCAGGCCAGTTCCGCCAGTTGGATCCCCAAGAGGTTCAGGCCTTGCTGGCCCCGTTTGCCGCCGCCGACAGCTCAGCTCTGCCCAAGATCGCCTCTTTTTTCTCTTCCCGTCCTTCTTCATAATGTTGGGTACGGGGAGAAAAGGACAGAACGGCTTGCGGCTGTATCTTCTTGTCTGCTGACAATTTGGGGCTGCTTGTAAACCAGCTTCCTCTCTTCCACAGGTGACCAAACGATGCAAGAGTCAGCACACTCTAAGGACTCCGTCCCGCTAACGCGATTGGAAGCCCTGGGATCCCTGCTGCGGCAAACACGGGAGGCACGGGGCCTGACGTTAAGCGAAGTAGCCAACGATACCTTTATTCGCTCCCAGTATCTACAGGCGCTGGAGGAAGCCGATTTGAGCCGGTTGCCGGAGCCGGTCTATGTGCAAGGGTTTCTCAAGCACTATGCCAACTATTTGGGGTTGGATGGCGAAGCCCTGTCTCGGCAGGCTCTTCCACTTCTATCGGCCAAAACGCCCCCTGGATCTGCTCCCCTTCTGGCTGCTGGTGGGCAGCCCGCCTTTGCCCTGCGCCCTCTCCACCTTTGGGTCGCCTATGTGGTGCTGGTCGTGCTGGCAGTGGGGGGATTATCGGCTCTTTTGGAAGGCACAGGCAATCCCTTTGGGCGTTGGCTGGTGAGCCTGCCGAGGATTGGCCGAGAGGGATCCGGCCAGCAACCCCCTGCTGCCAACTCTCCGGATCGCACCCTGCCGGCAGCTCAGCCTACGGCCCGCCAACTGTTTCCCACCCTTGACCAATGGACGCGCATTCAAGGCGTTTTTCCCGAGATATTGGAAGCCTACTCAGGGGGAGTGGGGCGCAAGCCGGTGCGTCTGGACATCCGCGTTGTCGAGCGCCCCTCCTGGTTGCGGGTCATTGCCGATGGGCAAACGGTTTTCGAGGCTACCTTACAGCCAGGGGCCGAGTTGAATTGGGAAGCGGAGCAATCGATTGTTTTGCGTACCGGCAATGCGGGCGGTGTGTTGGTGACCTTTAACGACCGGGAGCTTGGGGTGATGGGCCGGTTTGGAGAAGTGAAAGAACTGATGTTTGAGCCGGGGTTGGATATTCAGTCCCTGCGCTAGGGATCCGGCCTATCATGTGTCAGTGGCCACCCGGAAGCGATCTCCCACCCTTGGGAGCGGAGCTGCTGCAACAGGTGCCGGACTTTGTCGATGTCTTTATCGCCTGGCCGGCGTTCCACACCGCTGGAGAGATCGATGCCGTTGGGCTGAAGGTGGCTGAGGGCCTGCCGCACATTGTCCGGTTTCAACCCACCGGCCAGCAGCCAAGGCAAGGGCAGGGATCGGTGGGCCAGTTCCGGCCAATTGAGGGTTTGCCCCGTTCCACCCGCCTGTTGGGGGTGATAGGCATCCAAGAGCAGCCCCTCTACACAGTCTCGGTAGAGATTGGCTCCTTCCAGATCCGCCGGGTGGCGAATGCGCAAGGCCTTGATGCGGCGGATCCCGGGCAGCCATTCCCCCAACTGCCGACAATCCTGGGGGGATTCCTGGCCGTGCAACTGGATGGCCGTGAGGCCCACCGCTTCCACCCAGGCGGCGATGACGCGGGGATCCTGATCCAGAAAGACCCCCACTTTTTCCACAGGGCCGGGCAGAGATCCCACCCAGCGGGCCATTTCCTGTAGGGGCAAATAGCGAGGCGTATCGGGCACAGCAATAAACCCAAGAGCGCTCACCCCCAACGCGGCAATGGCCTCCGCCTGATCCTGACGGGTGATCCCGCAGATTTTGACAAACAACTGGCCCATTGGGATCCCTTCCGACAATCAACCTACCCCAGTCACTTCAAATCCAATAGCAACGAAACGGTTCGTTATGCCGTTATTGCTACGCAACGCTGTCGCAAACGCGCCCCTCCAACTCCCCTCTCCCTCAGGGAGAGGGGCTGGGGGTGAGGGAGTCCCTCAGGGAGAGGGGCTGGGGGTGAGGG